>CANQHY010000030.1 GCA_947623975.1 uncultured Bacilli bacterium | reverse complement strand
TTTTATGATGAAGAGGAAGAAAAAGAAAGAATAAATAAATGTAAGATAGAAGATGCTAAGAATGCTGGACTCGAAGAGGGAAAAGAAAAAAGAAATATTGAAATAGCTAAAGAGATGTTAAAAGATAAAGTAGGAATAGATACTGTAGCCAAATATACAGGATTAACTGTTGAAGAAATACAAAAATTATAATATAACTTAAAATTTTTTGTGATAATTGAGATTTTTAACTTTTTTAAAAGTTTTTTGAATAATTGTTTTTTAGTTTTTACATAATTTATACAGGTGATAGAGTGAAGAAATTTACTATAGTACTTGCAATAATTATGTTTTTTGTATTAGGTAATAATGATAGTACAAATATTTTAATACCAAATGAAGCGATAAGGATAAGAGTAATTGCAAATAGTAATTTGGATAATGATATAAAAGCAAAAGAATTGTTAAGAAGAGATATCGAGCCTGTTATTTATAATTTATTGAAAGATGTAAAAACGATTGAAGAAGCACGAAATATTATTAAAACTAATCTACCTGGAATTGATGTTGAGGTAGAAAAAAGTCTTGTTAGGCAAAATTATAATAGTAATTATACAATTAATTTTGGTATGAATTATTTCCCTGAAAAAGAGTTTAAAGGTGTAATTTATGAAGAGGGGCTTTATGAGTCACTTGTTATAACTTTGGGCGAAGGAAAGGGAAATAATTGGTGGTGTGTCCTTTTTCCACCTTTATGTATGCTGGAGTTTGAAGATGATGAAATGACAGATATTGAATATAAAAGTTATGTGGGCGAAATGTTAAATAAATATTTAAATAATTAGGATAATTGACATATTATTTTTTAGGAGGTAATATGTCAAACTTTTTAACGGTATTAATAATAGCAGTAAGTCTTAGCATGGATACTTTTTCTTTATCATTAGCTTATGGAATGTTAGATTTAGAAAAGATCACTATTAATAAATTGAGTGTTGCTGTTGGTGTATTTCATTTTTTTATGCCCCTTATTGGAAATTACTTGGGAGAGTTTATTTTAACTTTAATGCCATTTAATTCAGAATTAATAATAGGAATTGTTTTCTTGGCTTTATCAGTACAATTGCTTTTTTCGCTATTTAAAAAAGAGAGTATAAGTCCAATAAATGGAATATTGTCTATTCTTATGTTTTCTTTTACTGTAAGTCTTGATAGTTTTAGTGTAGGAATAGGTTTGAATGCTGTATCAAATTACCATGTTTTAGCAGCATTAACATTTATGATTGTAAGTTTTATTTTTACTTATACAGGATTAAGAATGGGGAAAAAACTTAATAACATGGTTGGTAAAAAGGCTCAAATATTAGGCATGATACTGTTATTAATTTTGTCGATAAAGTACATATTAGAAGGCTGTTAATATTTGTACACATTTATTCTCTTGTATTGACTAGAACTTTGAATATGCTAAAATTAAATTGAAGGTATGGTGATAATATGCTAGTTAATAGTAGAGAAATGTTGTTGGATGCTAAGAAAAATAAGTATGCAGTACCCCAGTTTAATATAAATAATTTAGAATGGACTAAAACAATATTAGAAAAATGTAATGAAATGAATTTACCTGTTATTTTAGGTGTAAGTGAAGGTGCAATAAAATATATGGGTGGGGCTAATACTGTTGTAGGTATGGTAAATGGTTTGATTAAAGATTTAAATATAGGCGTACCTGTTTGTCTACATTTGGATCATGGTGGTAGTTTTGAAATGTGTAAAAAGACAATTGATGCCGGATTTACCTCTGTGATGATTGACGCTTCGAAATATCCTTTAGAGGAGAATATGCGAATTACAAAAGAGGTTGTTGATTATGCACATGCTAGAGGAATAACGGTTGAGGCTGAAGTTGGACATATTGGTGGTTCTGAAGATAATATAACATCAAGCTCTAACAACGCTACTCTCGAAGACTGTTTAGAGATAGCTAAGACTGGTATTGATTCTTTAGCACCTGCTTTAGGAAGCGTCCATGGTTTATATAAGGGTGAGCCGAATCTAGATTTTGAAACAATGAAAAAAATAAATGATAATCTTTCTATTCCTTTAGTATTACATGGTGGTACAGGAATTCCTGATTACGATATAAAGAAAGCTATTGAGTGTGGTATAAATAAGATAAATATAAATACAGAATTGCAAATTGCATGGCATGATGCTGTTTTAGAGTTTGTAAAAGAGAACGAAAGCGTTTATGATCCACGTAAAGTAATTGGTTCAGGACGTGAAGCGATGCTTACTAAGGTTCAAGAAAAAAATAGGTTGTTTTTTGGACTTTAGTAGCCAAAACAAGACCTTAAAATAAAATATTGTAGGTGGTAGTTTATGAAAATTATGAAGATTGAGGGTAATCATCCTTTATCTGGCACTATTAAAATAAGTGGTGCAAAAAATAGTTCGGTTGCTTTAATACCCGCTTCTATTTTAGCTGATACGGATGTTACTATATGTAACGTTCCTGAAATAACAGATACTGATGTTTTGTGTGAAACACTAGAATATTTAGGGGCTGATGTGAGGCGTGCAAGTGAAAGCGTCGTAATTACACCTAGTACAATTCAAAATAAATTTATACCTAGTGAATATTCAAAAAAATTAAGAGCGTCTTATTATTTTATGGGGGCTTTATTGGGAAAGTTCAAGCATGTTGAAATATCCATTCCTGGTGGATGTTCAATTGGAGCAAGGCCAATAAACTTGCATCTTAAAGGTTTCGAATCTCTTGGTGCTACTATAAAAAATGTTGACGACACATATATATTGGATGCCAAAGAATTAAAGGGTGCCAACATATACCTTGATATCGCTTCAGTTGGAGCAACCATTAATATAATGTTAGCAGCAGTACTTGCTAAGGGTAAGACGGTAATTGACAATGCGGCTAAAGAACCAGAAATAGTAAATGTAGCGACTTTTCTGAATAATATGGGTGCAAAAATAACAGGGGCAGGAACATCGGAAATTGTAATTGTTGGAGTAGAGAAATTAAATGGATGCTTTCATGAGGTAATTCCTGATAGGATTGAAGCAGGAACTTATACCATAATTGGGGCTCTAATTGGTGAAAAGTTAAAAATATATAATATTATTCCCGAACATATCGAAGCGTTGACATCAAAACTAAGAGAAATGGGTGCAGATATTGAAATTTTTGAAGATTATTTAGTCGTAAGAAAAAGGAATAGTTATAACAATACTAATATTAAAACCTTGGTATATCCTGGTTTCCCTACTGACTTGCAACAACCATTTTCAGTTCTTTTATCTAAATGCAATGGAATATCAACTGTAGAAGAAACCATTTTCGAAAATAGGTTCATGCATTTATCAGAATTAGAAAAAATGGGAATGAAAGTAGTGAAAGTTGGAACAAAAGCAACCTTTACAGGCCCAGTTAAACTAAAATCTGCAACCGTAACAGCAACTGATTTACGTGCAGGAGCAGCTTTAGTAGCAGCAGCTTTAACAGCGGAAGGTACTACTACAATAAATAATGTCGAACATATCTTGCGTGGATATGAGGGAATTATAGATAAATTAAGGGATGTAGGTGCTAAAATAGAATTAGAAGAAATATAATTAATTGTAGAAGGAGACATTATGAAGAAGCATATAAAACTACTTGTGTTTGTCGTATCTATATTAGTTGTGTTTTTTACATATAAAATTTTTGAACATAAACAAGAAAAAATAAATTATATTGCTTTAGGAGATTCAGTGGCAGAAGGAATGAATCCTTATGGTTCAGTTGGCTATGGTTATCCTGATTATATTAGTGACTATTTAAAAAATAAGGATATGCTTAATTTCTATACTAAAGGCTTTTCTAAGTCAGGATACACTACTACTGACGTTAGAAATGATATTGAAGATAACAAAACTATTGAAGTAGATGGTAAAAGAATTGCAATTAAAGCAGCTTTACGCGAATCCGATTTAGTTACTTTGTCTATTGGAGCTAACGATTTTTTAAAGGGTATTTCTTTTTCTGATTTTGATGTAAAGCTCGAGGATATTAAGAAAACTAAAAAAGAAATTGACTCGATTGGCCTTAACGTAAGAAATTTAGTTGATTTAATTAAAGACTATGCTAAAGGTGAAATAATTTTAGTCGGATATTATAATCCTTTACCAAGATTAAATACTATAAAAAGTGAAATTGACGAATTGATAAAGTATTCTAATATCGTATATGAAGATATATGTGATGAATTGGATATAGTATGTGTTAATGTTTTTGATGCTTTTGATGGAAGAGAAGAGTTACTTCCTAATCCTTTAGATATTCATCCCAATATTAAAGGATATGAAGAGATTGCCAACCTTGTAATAGATAGAATACGTTATGTTAATCATTAGTTAAAATAATATTATAAGGTTGGTATCAATAAAGATAATTTTTTGTTTAAAATTAATATTTTAATAGATGAAAGTAAAAAATGCATTAAATTAAATTCGTTGTTGACAAAAAAAAGAATAAAGTGTATATTAAACACGTGTGTTTGAGGTGATTTTGTGAATAAAAAGGGTTTAGTAGCAATAGAGGTATTATCTATTATTTTTGTTCCCGGTATGCTTACTTTATTTTTAGCTAAAAAAGCAGGCGACTTAATCACAAAATTACACCTTAAAAAGAGCTAATTATGTTGCAATAATTATGCAATTTATCTATGACTGATTCAGTCATGGCGGGAGGAGAGATAAGATGAAAAAAGGAATACATCCAGATTACAAAAAGGCAACAGTAGTATGTGCTTGTGGTGAAACATTTGAGACGATGTCAACGAAAGATGTAATAAACGTCGAAGTATGCTCTAAATGTCATCCTTTCTATACTGATAAGCAATCTAGAAAATCTCATACAGGAAGAGTAGATAAATTTAATAAAAAGTATGGATTTAATCAAGAAAAAGAAGCTTAGTAATCAAACCTAAAAGTTTGATTATTTTTTTTGCAAAAACACCTCAGTAAAAGTTATAATAAAAATAGAGGTGATTTTATGCGAATATGTATAGCAAGTGATCATAGAGGATTTTCTCTAAAAAAAGAATTGTTTGATTATTTAAATGATAAATATGATGTAACTGATTTAGGACCATATTCCGGCGATATGGTAGATTATACTAAATATGGCTTTTTAGTGGGTGAAAAAATTAGAGATAGCGAATATGATTTTGGGATTGTCATATGTGGAACAGGAATTGGAATTTCCATTGCTTGTAACAAGGTTAAAAGAGTCCGCTGTGCTAAAGTTAATAGCGTTGATGATGCTATTATGACTAGAAAAGATAATGACGCTAATGTAATAGCACTCGATGGTAAAATGGATATCAAAAGTGCTGTAGAAATAGTAGAAACTTTTATAAATACAGAGTTTTCTAATGTTGAGCGATATAAAAAAAGAATAGAAGATATAAGATTATATGAAGATGGTGATTATATTGACAGGTAAATTCTTCCTTTACATATTAGTAAGTATCATAATTATTTGGGCTATGGAGTCATTAAATATAAATGCTCTTTTTAAACAAAATAGAATTTATCAGGCAAGAATTATTTATTTTTCTATAGCTCTTTCCCTTATTTACTTAGTTACTAATTGTTTGTATGACTTTTATTTAAATTTTGTATAAAAAATATGTATATAATTACCTAATTAGAGGAAAATACTAATGAGGTGAAATATATGAAGAAAAAATTAGTATTAAAACCGTTTGTGTTACCGACTCTTTATATTTTGATGGTTATAGCACTGATGGTAATGTCTACAAATCTATTATATAAAGGGCCAAAAGAGGAGGATTTAACTTATGTTTCGGATTCGATACTAGATAACAGTATACCAGTAATAAATTCCGAAGAGATTTTTATATTAAGTCCATTTAATAGTGATAAGGTAAAAGTTGTATCTAGTTATTACAATTATCAAGAAGAAGCAACCAATCAGGAAAAAGCTATTGTAAGATATGATAATACATATTTACAGAATACTGGTATAACTTATTCTTCAGTTGAAAAGTTTGATGTTATAAGTGTTTTAGATGGGACTGTTACTAAAATTTATAGTAATGATATTCTTGGGAATATTGTTGAGATAACACATGATAATGATATAGTAACTGTATATCAAATGTTAAGTGATGTAATAGTAAAAAAAGATCAAAAAGTATCTCGTGGCGAGGTTATAGCCAAGAGTGGAACATCTAAACTAGCTAGTACGGATTATAATCTTTATTTCGAGTTTATGAAGGAAGGAACACTAGTAGATCCTAATCTTTATATAGGAAAGAATGTAAAAGATTTATAAAATATTTTAACTTGGCTGTGTTCAGCCTTTTTTATTCATATTAAAAAATTCAAATTTATATAATTAAATGAGGATGATGATATGAATAAATCAATAGCTAAAAGAGTTTATGACGAAGCAAATTATGTAATTAATACTAAAAATACAGTTAGAGAAGTTGCCAAAGTTTTTAATGTAAGTAAAAGTACTGTACACAAGGATTTGCAAGAACGTCTTATGGAACTCGATGAAAAATTACATAGTCAAATAGAGACAATATTTAAAGAACATGTAGAGATAAGGCATCTAAAAGGTGGTGAATCTACAAGAATTAGATACTTAAAGTTAAAAGAGGGATAAAATGAGGGATATAGGAATAGATTTAGGAACAGCAAATGTATTAATATATGTAAAAGGAGAAGGAATAGTAATAAATGAACCAACTGTAGTTGCTATAGATTCCGAGACAAAGCAAGTGTTATCAGTAGGAAAAGATGCAAATCAAATGTTAGGAAGAACTCCTGGTAAAGTGAGAGCAATTAAACCTTTGAAAGATGGAGTAATTGCCGATTTTGAATATACTGAGGCTATGCTTAACGAATTTATATTAAGAGCTAAAGGGAAAAGAGTTTTTTCAAAACCACGAATTTTAATATGTTGTCCTGCAAATATTACATCAGTTGAAAAAAATGCTATTAAGGAGGCTGCTGAAAGAATAGGTGCTAAAAAAGTATTTATTGAAGAGGAACCAAAAGTAGCAGCAGTTGGAGCCGGTATGGATATAGAAAAACCTAGTGGAAATATGGTTGTCGATATTGGCGGTGGAACCACTGATATAGCTATATTATCGCTTGGTGGTATAGTAAATTCTGATTCGATAAAAATAGCTGGTAATTCTTTTGATTCTGCTATAGTTGATTACGTCAAAAATAAGTACAAGTTATTAATTGGTGAGCGTACAGCAGAAGATGTAAAATTTAATATAGGAAATGTTTATGGCGGAGATAAAAATAATAAAATGCAAATAAAAGGAAGAGATTTATCTACAGGACTTCCATCTATGATAGAAATAACTGAAAAAGAGATAGAGGAATGTTTAAAACCTTTAGCTATTGATATTGTAAAAGTTATTAAAAGAGTACTTGAAAAAACTCCACCAGAGCTATCAGCTGATATAGTGGATAAGGGAATGGTTTTAACTGGTGGAGGAGCTCTACTAAAAGGACTACCAGAGTTGTTTGAAGAAGAATTAAAAATACCAATTTATATTGCTGAAAGTCCATTAACATGTGTTGCTGAAGGTTGTGGAATAATGTTAGAAAATTTAAATTTAATTGATAAATAAAGTCTATTACTAGTTAATAGCTTTTATTTTTGCAATAATTTGTTATAATGTTACTGGTGGTGATGGTTATGTTTGATAATTATTTGGACGAAATATTTTTAATGGTAATAGTAACTTTTCTTTTTACAGCTATAATTATGCCTTTTACAAATAAAATTGCTTATCATATTGGGGCAATTGATGTACCTAAGGACAATAGAAGAGTTCATACTGAACCAATACCTAAACTTGGGGGCCTTGGAATTTTTGCAGGCTTTTTGTTCGGTTATATGTTATTTGGTATTCAAAGTGTTCAAATGAATTCTGTTTTAATTGCCAGTTTTATAATAGTTATAGCAGGTCTTATTGATGATATAAAAACGCTTAAGGCAAAATATGAATTATTAGGTCAATTTATTGCTACGTTAGTTATAACTTTTTATGGTAAGATTTTACTTACCGATTTAACAATATTTGAAACTACTATTGAATTTGGAATATTTTCTTATCCTATAACTATTTTCTTTATATTAGGATGCACCAATGTCATTAGATTAATTGATGGACTAGATGGTTTGAGCTCGGGAATTTCTTCTATCTTTTTTCTTACTATTGGTATAATATCAATTTTTCAAGGAAGAGTTGAAACTTTAGAGATAACTCTTACTTTCATAATGCTAGGCTCTTGTGCCGGATTTTTAGTTCATAATTTTCATCCTGCTAAACTTTTTGCTGGTGAAGCAGGTTCTTCATTCATGGGTTTTATTATAGCGGTAACATCATTACTTGGATATAAAGGAACACTTTTAACGTCAGTTCTAGTTCCAATTTTAATATTAGCAATTCCTATATTAGATACTACTTTTGCAATATTGCGAAGAATTTTAAAGAAAAAACCAATTTTCGAAGCAGATAAAGAACATTTACATCATCAATTTTTAAAAATGCACTTTACGCAAAGAGGAACAGTTTTAGTTATATACGGAATAAATATCTTGTTTTCTTTAGCCTCAATTTTTTATGCTTTAGGTGATCCCTCTAGAGGAATGATTATCTATTTTATATTATTGATATTAGTTATATGGTTTGTCCTTCATACTAGCATAATTTCAGAAAAAGTCAGCGATAAAGTTAAAAGTTTTGAAGAAAAAACAATAAAAAAAATATAATTTTGGGAAAATATGGTAAAATTATCATAGGCATTACTTTGTAGAAGCAATTATCCATTATGATAAACTTTATAATTTGCAGTGGTAGTAAAGATTTTGCCAACAATATTAAAGTAATTGTTAAGAATTTTATGATGAATTTTGATATTGATGAAAATATCTATCTTTTTAATAATTATGATAATATATTTAAAAATGCTGTTAGCAAAATAACTGGTTTTAAAACTTTTATATTTGATATTGAAGATGATAAAGATCCCTTAATAAATGCTTGTAAATATGTAAGAAAAGATTTATCTGATTGGAATTCTATTATGTTGTTAGTAGTTCCCAATAGTGAACTTATGCACAGCGTACTTGAAAATGGTCTATTTTTATTCGATGTTATAAATAGAGAAGACGATTATGAGAAAAAGCTAAAAGATATTTTAATTAATGTTATGAAATATTATGATAATCGAGATAATTGTCTTACTTTTGAAGCAAACAGAATAATTAGAAAAATTGATTTTAGAGAAATAATAATGATCGAGAAAGAAAAAGATAGTAAACGATGTTTAGTTAGAACCAGTTATGGTAAATATGTGATTAATAAAAGTTTAAAATCTGTTTGTATGCTTTTGGATAATAGATTTATAAAGGTAAGTAGAAGCATGATTGTAAATGTAGATCAGATAATGACGTATGATTATTCTTCTAATAAGATAATTTTTAAAAATGGCATGATGACCAAGGAGATATCTAGGTCTTGCAAAAAGGAAATTTCAAAAATAATAAAATCTTATAATGATGTTTGAACATGAGAGTATACTAGTTATATTCTTTTTTCATTAATGAAAAATTTTTTCGAAATATAAATATTTCTTATTGATTACAATTTTCGACAAAATCAGACAATAATAATGCTTTATAATTATAATCGGATCCAAAAAAGGCATTAAAAGTATCAATTCACGGAATTTAAAAATAATTCGAATCATATATGGTACTATGAATATGCGCATGTTTTGTAGTAGCCACGGTGGTATTGTTGTAATGTTAGAAATAAACAGAAGAATGTGAGGTGTAACTAGTGCGAGGACGTGTCAAATGGTTTAATAATGACAAAGGTTATGGTTTTATCGACTATAAAGATAACGAAGATATTTTTGTTCATTATTCTGCAATAAACCAAGAAGGATATAAGACATTATCTGAAGGACAATATGTCGAGTTTAAACTACTAGAAACAACTAAAGGTTATCAAGCCTTAGATGTTGTTGTAGTTAAAGAAGCAACTACCGTTAAATAGGTAGTTTTTTTTCTATTTATGTGTTATCATATAAGTAGGAGGATGATTTATGGAAATATTTGTTCGTGGTGATAATATTGATGTTACAAAAGCAATTGAAAATTATATTAAGGACAAGTTAAAAAGAATCGAAAAATATATTGGCCAATCTGAAAATGTTAGAGCAAATTCAGTAATTAATGTAAAAAATCATAATCAAAAGGTAGAAATAACTATCCCTTTGAAAACTGTTATACTAAGAGCAGAAGAAACGAGAGATGACTTATATGCTGCTATTGATGTAGTAATAGATAAATTAGAAAGGCAAATTCGTAAAAACAAAACAAAGTTACAATCTAAGAAAGTAAAAGATTTAATATCTAAAGAATTTGTTATAGATGAGATAGAAGAAGAAAATGACGAAAATGAAGACAAGATTGTTAAAAGAAAAAAAATAGAGGTAAAACCTATGAATGAAGAAGAGGCAATCTTACAAATGGAACTTTTAGGTCATCAATTTTATATTTTTAAAGATTCTGAAACTTTAAGGCCAACTGTAGTTTACAAACGTAAGGAAGGAAATTACGGAGTAATAGAAACAGAATAATAGATAGAGTAGCTACCAAATGTTTATTTGGTAGTTTTTATACTAAAATAAGCCTTTGAAATTCGGCTAATTTTTGGTACAATATGTAATATGGAGATGAAGATTTATGAACATATTAAAAAAATTATTTGATCATGAATATAAAGAACTTAAAAAGTTTTCTGCTTTAGCTGATAAGGTAGAAGCTTTGGATGAAGAATATCAAAAGTTATCTGATTATGAATTACAATCAAAAACAGATGAATTTAGAAAAAGGTTAAAAGAGGGCGAAACATTAGATGATATACTACCTGAGGCGTTTGCAACTGTAAGAGAAGCAGCATATAGGGTAATTGGTCAGAAACCGTTCTATGTTCAAATATTGGGTGCTATTGCAATACATTATGGAAATATTGCTGAAATGAAAACAGGTGAAGGAAAAACGTTAGTTTCTACAATGCCAGCTTACTTGAATGCTTTAACTGGTGATGGTGTTCATATCATTACAGTTAATGAATATCTTGCTGAACGTGATAGCAACTGGATGGGAAGCATTCATCGCTTTTTGGGACTTACTGTTGGAACTAATTTAAGGAGCTTAACGCCTAAAGAAAAGAAAGAACAATATGACTGTGACATTTTGTATTCAACTAACAATGAATTAGGTTTTGATTATCTAAGGGATAATATGGTTGTAAGAAGCGAGAATCGTGTTCAACGTGGACTTAATTTCGTAATTATCGACGAAGCTGACTCTGTTTTGATAGATGAAGCAAGAACACCGTTGATAATTTCTGGTGGAGAACTAAAAAGTGCTTCTTTGTACACTGATGCTGATACATTTGTTAAATCATTAAAAAGAGATGATGATTTTATTTATGATGAAAAAACAAAAAGTGTTACTTTGACTGATGACGGAGTAAAAAAGGCAGAAAAATCATTTAAAGTGGATAATCTTTATGATATAGAACAGACAGCTACAGTGCACCATATTAATCAAGCACTAAGAGCAAATTATGCTATGAAAAAAGATGTTGATTATGTAGTGCAAGATGGACAAATTATCATAGTAGACCAATTTACAGGTCGTCTTATGAAAGGACGTGCTTTCAGCGATGGTCTTCATCAAGCAATTGAAGCTAAAGAGGGAGTAAAAATAGAACAAGAAACTAAAACTCTTGCTACTATTACTTTTCAGAATTTGTTTAGAATGTACAAAAAGATTTCTGGTATGACAGGAACTGCAAAAACAGAAGAGGAAGAATTTAGAAATATATATAATATGTATGTAATTTGTATTCCTACTAATAAAGAGGTAATAAGAGTTGACTCTCCTGATCTAATTTATTCAACGCAAGCTGGAAAATATAAGGCTCTAATAAATGAAATAGAAGCAAGACATAAAACAGGTCAGCCAGTGTTAGTTGGTACAATAGCAATCGAAACAAACGAACTTATAAGCTCAATGCTTACTAAAAAGAAAATACCTCATGAGGTATTGAATGCTAAAAACCATGCCAGAGAAGCAGAAATAATTGCTAAGGCTGGTGAAAAAGGTGCTGTTACAATTGCAACTAATATGGCTGGACGTGGAACTGATATTAAACTTACAGATGAAACACGTATGTTGGGTGGACTTTGTGTTTTAGGAACAGAACGTCATGAATCAAGACGTATTGATAATCAGTTACGTGGAAGATCAGGAAGACAAGGCGATCCAGGTTTCACCCAGTTCTATGTTTCTATGGAAGATGAGTTAATGGTACGCTTTTGTAGTGAAAGAATCAAACGAATGATGCAAACATTGGGATTACAAGAAGATCAACCAATTCAAAGCAAAACTTTTTCTAATGCTATAACAACAGCGCAGACACGTGTGGAAGGAAACAACTTTGATATAAGAAAACAGTTGTTGCAATATGACGATGTTATGAATAATCAAAGGGAAATAATGTATGAAAGAAGAAATGAGATTTTAGATAATGAATCTATTCACGATGTTGTATTAGAGTCTATGAAAAATAATATTTCTGATTTAGTCAAATCCCATTTGTATCCTGAAGGAACCCTAACTAAAGATGATATAAACGACATAGTTAAAACGGTTAATGAAAATCTTTTAAAACATGATATTGATGCAAGTACTTTGTATGATAAGAAAGAAGAAGAAGTAACTGATTATATTTACGATAAAATTATTAGTGAATATGAAGAAAAGATAAAAACTGTTCCAAAGGAGATAAGCGACGAATTTGAAAAAGTAATTACTCTTAATGTTATTGATAAATATTGGACAGAGCACATAAATACGATGTCACACTTAAGAGAAGGGATTCATCTTAGAAGTTATGGACAATCTGATCCATTGAGAGCTTATACTGTTGAAGGATTCGATATGTTTGATAAAATGATGCAAAAAATAGACAAAGAGGTAACTTTATTCTTAGTTAGAGCAGAAGTTAAACAAAATATTGAGAGAAAAGAGGTAGCTAAGAATAAAATAACAAATGACGGAAAAGATCATAGTAAGTCAGCACCAAAAGTATCAAAGAAAATAGGAAGAAATGAGCCTTGTCCTTGTGGCAGTGGTAAAAAGTATAAAAATTGTTGTGGAAAATAATCTCACAAAGTCCCATAAATAAAGGGATTGTGAGATTTTTTCTTTTGAATAAAAAATAAAAAAAGTAACAAAATTATCTAAAATGTTACCAAAATGTGCACAAAAAATTAAATTGTTCCCAAAAATATCTTTCAAAGCCTTTAAAATCAAGGAATTTTGAATGGGAACATTTTATGATAACAAAGTAAATCGACTTTTTCGTTGATTTTTTTGGTTATTATTTAAAAATTTTTTTATTTATGATATAATATAAACATATAAGTTGATAAGCATATATGTTTACAAATAAAAGGGTGATAATATGATTGATAAATTAGGTGAATTTATAAAGAAAAAAGTAGATAGAAAAATTAATATATCAAAGAAAAATAAGACACAAATTATAAAAGAATTTGGAATAACACCTCAATATTTGCATGATATGGAAAATGGAAAAAGAGTACCGTCAGCAAGTTTAATGAAAACAATGATTAATGTATTGGGCTTATCCGAGAAAGAGCAGCTAGAACTTTATGATTTGGCATCAGAAAGTCATAAAACTAAAAGAATACCGGTAGATATAGAAGAGTACATTATTGGAAATGATAATGCTAAAAATGAAATTAGAAAATTAATTTCGAAAAA
>CANQHY010000029.1 GCA_947623975.1 uncultured Bacilli bacterium | reverse complement strand
AGTATTTTTTTTATTTCATCGACATCGTCGGTATCCTTTTCTAAAGTCCAAGAGACGCTTATACTTTTACTTTGTGAAACGGTAGAGTCTACTATCGAATCATCAATGCCATTAGCACTATCATAAATAACATTTCCAAAAGATTTAAATTCCTTTATTAGTCTTTGAGGGTTGCTTTTAGCAACATCGCCAATTGTTGTAAACCCCATTTTCTTAAGTTTTTCGGCGGTCTTTTTACCAACCATAAACAAATCATCTATTGGCAGTGGCCAAAGTTTAGTCTGTATTTCATCAGCAAATAAGGTATGAACTCTATCCGGCTTCAAAAAATCACTGGCCATCTTGGCACATAATTTATTATTGCCAATACCAATATTAACAGTAAAACCAAATTTAGAATGTATCTCATCTTTTATTTTATAAGCTAATTTTATTAAATCATCATATAGATAATTAGTACCCGTCATATCCAAAAAGCACTCATCAATCGAAAACTGTTCTAAATCAGGTGAATAGCTACTTATGTAGTCAATCATTTTCTTAGACATAATCTTATAATAGGCCATATCTATTGGGAAAACTTGAAGATTAGAACATTTCTTTTTTGCCGAATAAATAGTATCGGCTGTTTTAATTCCTAGTCTTTTAGCTACTGGCGATTTAGCTAAAACAATGCCGTGCCTTGTTTTCTCATCACCACCGATAATAGAAGGTATTTCTCTAATATCGATAGGATAACCCTCGTTTAAAAGTTTTACAGCTGTCCACGAAAGGAAGGCATTATTTACATCGATATGAAAAATAATTCTCTTCATAAAATCACCATCTAAATTATAGAACAGATTTTCGAGTAAATCAAGAACCAGGAAAATTTTAACAAAAAAAGAGTTTTTATTATTTTATAATCAAACTCTCTCCAGTCATTTCTTTTGGTATTTCTAAGCCCATTATTTCTAAAATAGTAGGAGCAATATCGCCTAATTTTCCATCTTTAAGTTTGTAATTTGAATCGGTAACGATAAAAGGAACTAAATTAGTTGTGTGAGCAGTCAATATATGTCCCTCATCGTCAATCATTTCCTCACAATTACCATGATCGGCTGTAACTAAAAGGGTCATTCCATTTTGAGATACTTTGTCTATAATTCTTCCTAGATTATAATCGACTGTCTCAACTGCTTTAATAGCAGCCTCTAAAACTCCCGTATGTCCAACCATATCACAATTGGCAAAATTTAAAATAACCAAATCATAGTCATCAATAATTTTTAATAATTCATCAGTAACTTCATAAGCACTCATTTCTGGCTGTAAATCATAAGTAGCAACTTTAGGTGACGGAATTAATTTTTTAGTGCATAATGGTAAATCTTTTTCTATGCCACCATCAAAGAAATAAGTAACATGAGCATATTTTTCTGTCTCAGCAATTCTTAATTGTTTTAATCCTAAATTACTAATATATTCTCCTAGAGTATTATCTAAACTTTCAAGTCTAAAAGCATTAGTAGTAATAACATCATCACTTACTTTCATCATCGTCGTTAATTTAATATTTTCAAATTTTTTAGCATCAAATTCACAAAAATTAGGATTAGTAAGCGTCATAAATAGTTCTCTTAATCTATCTGGTCTAAAATTGAATACAATAAGTCCATCATTATCTTTTACCATTCCTTCTTCATCTAATATAGCAGGAATAATAAATTCATCAGTCAAAGAACGTTTTTTATTACTGTCAATACATTCTTGATAACTTAGATAATGTTCTCCCTCACCTAAAACAATTGCATCATAAGCTTTCTTTATCCTATCCCATCTATTGTCACGATCCATTGCATAATATCTTCCGCAAATTGTAGCAATTGAGCCTAAATTACTTGCATCTATTTTCTTCTGTAATTCATCTAAAAATTTAATTCCAACATCTGGTAAAGTATCTCTACCATCCATAAAAACATGGTAATATACTTTATCGATATTTTCTTTTTTACACATATCAATTAAAGCAAAAAGATGATTAATATGTGAATGAACACCCCCATCACTCAACAAGCCAAAAATATGAAGCTTAGAGTTATTCTTTTTAACATGATTCATTATTTCTAGTATCTTATCATTTTGAAAAAATGATCCATCTTTAATTTTACTATTAATTAACTCTAATGGTTGATAAACAATTCTACCTGCACCAATATTTAAATGTCCAACCTCACTATTTCCCATTTGACCATCTGGTAGTCCAACTAAAGTACCACTAGCTACAAGCTTACTATGCGGATATTTATCCAATAAGCTATCAAAGTTAGGATGTTTGGCTAACTTGACCGCATTACCGTGTTCACTTTCCCTCAAACCAAACCCATCTAATATACATAAAATTGCTTTTTTCATAAATTCCTCCTACATCATTTCACTAAAACAAAAGGTAGCATATACTGGAACATAACGTATACCTTTTTTCAGGCAAAAATTATCCTGAGTAACCCTTATTGCATCTTTTATTTTG
The DNA here is from genome assembly GCA_947623975.1 of uncultured Bacilli bacterium. Lineage (GTDB taxonomy): Bacteria > Bacillota_I > Bacilli_A > RF39 > UBA660 > RUG13868. The sequence continues at coordinate 11,606 of CANQHY010000029.1, read as the reverse complement.
TACTTATCCATAAATACAGCTAAAGATTTCGACTTTGTTTTATTATACGGAACAAATTCTATTGGAATAATATTACCAGCTCTAGTTTGAATAACAAAATCGATTGAAGCTTTCCCCTCGGATTGATAATATTGAAGACTATAACCACAGCTTATAAGAGAAGAGGCAATACTATTTTCATAAAGTATGGCTTTAGTATTTAAATCATTATCAAATTTAGCTCTATTAAGATGCATTTTTTTATATAAAATCCCCGTATCATTCAAATATACTTTAAAATTATCCTTGTCTTTCGATGCCGAAAGAGGTGACTTAACATCATTAAGCTTATAACTTTTATAAATAAAGCCATTATTATGAAGAAAATTAAGTGCACTTTCATATTCTTTAGATCTTCCACCATCTTTAATTAAACCGTATTGAAATTTTTTATTTGCCTTTTGCAACTGTAAAGGTGTACTATCATAAACTTCATAACACCTGGTTATATCAATCAAATTATCTTGTTGGGCCATTTCTTTTTTATAACTATCCATAATCTTATCTAAAGCAGAATGTATCAACAATAAATTGTTATCTGTCAAAGAAAGACTAACCGCTTCCGGCATACCACCAGTAATAATATAATTATTAAAGTATTCCATAGCAACTGAATGAAATGGCATCTTCGTATTATTTTTGAACGATACTCTAATAAAATCAATTAAATCTGTTTTACCAAGCGCTGTTAAATATTCTTCAAAATCCATAGGAAGCATCGATTTAAATTGTAATTCTACCCCTTTAAATTTAGAAAGATTAGTTTTTAAAGACGTAATTAAGATAATATGATAGTCATTTTTAAATTTGCCAAAAGTTTTAATTGAATTAACTATATCTACATTATTAACATTGTCAATTATAACTAATGTTTCGTTTTTTACAATTTCTTCGTTAGTATAACTCATAAATAAGTTTATCATACCATCCATGGTTTTTTCTTTTTTTATATCCTGAACAAAGCTTTCATAATTATCTGTATCTATATAAACAACATTTTTATATTCTTCTTCGCCAAACTTTAAAACTGTATAAGTTTTTCCAACTTGTTTACTACCGTATACTACTAAAGGTTTTCTATCTTCTTCATCTTTCCAATGTTCAAGAAACTTAAGTATTTTACGCTCCATAAAGTGGCCTCCCAAATCATTTTTTATATCATATATTATATTACTAATAAAATTCATAGTCAAGACTGCCTTAAACATTGTCAAGCTCAGAAAAGGCAAAATACAGCATGTTTTAACTAAACAAAAAAACAAAATGATTTATAAATAAGAAATACTCAAATTTAACTGCTGGCAAATTCCTTTTAACAAGATAAATATATTTCCAATAACACCTAATATATTTATTTTTTGTTTTATTTTTTTATAAAGTTCTTGGTATCTAAACACATAATCTTTATTGATTAACATTATATTTCCTAACAATCATCAATACAAAATACTCACTTGGCTAATTACATATTTTTTAATACACTTTCCTTGTAAATAAAAAACTCGGAACATCGTTCGAGTTATATATCAATTGTAGTACTACTTACTTCTTACAGCAATAGCTTTTTACAAATATGTAGCTTACATTATATATAATTCTTGTGGAATTCTAATCTAAGTTTATCTGCAACAGTTACTATAAACTCCGAATTAGTTGGTTTAGCTTTATCGATATCGACACTATGACCAAATATTTCCTCCATAAGATCCCAATTACCTCTATTCCAACTAACTTCTATCGCATGCCTTATAGCTCTTTCGACACGTGATACTGTAGTTGAAAAAGTTTTGGCAATATCAGGATACAATTCTTTGGTAATACCTCCAATAACTTCAGGTCTTTCATAAATTATAGATATTCCTTCGCGGATATATTGATATCCTTTGATATGAGATGGTACACCAAGTTCATGAAGAATCTTAGTAATAGAAATCTGTAAATTGTTATGATAAACATCGATTGTCTTATTATTACTATTCCCCTCATTACAACAGTTAACTATCCTACGTTCTAAGTCTGATAACTCAAATGGTTTAAGTATAAAATAATTTATTCCTAATTCTGATGTTTTTCTTATCATCTCGTCAGTATTATAAGATGTTAGCACAATAACCTTTTTATTGATATTAAGTTTCTTCATCTCTTCTAATACGTCGATACCATCTTTCTTTGGCATAATTAGATCTAAAATGATAACGTCATAATCATTTTGTCTTTCTTTTATTAATTTAATACCTTCAACTCCATCATAAGCTTCTAAACCTATTTTAATGCTTGCATGATCACTAAAATACTCCTTTACCATATTGACAAGTTCAACATTGTCATCAATCATAAGCACTTTAATGTTATTCATAATCTATCCTTTCTATAACTGCACGCAAGTATAATTATACAAGATATGTCTATTATTTTACATAGCAAATTTTAGCTAGTTATGTAAAGTTTTGTCGAAAAAGAAAGAAAAAAGAGTGACGACGTAATCTTTTGTTACTTTCACTCATTATAAATAGAAATTTATAAGTTTTTGTAGCCTATTTACAACATTTCTCCATAATGTATAAAAATTCATCTGCTTTTGTGCTGGCTCCACCAATTAAATAACCGTCCACTATTCCTATTTCATTTAGATGGTCAATATTTTCTTTATTAACACTACCACCATATAAAACCCTAATTTCAACCTCGTATTTATCATTTACTAAATCTTTTATATAACAGACAACATCATTAATTTCCTCATTAGTTGGCGTTTCAGCAGGTTCCGCTCCTGTACTGATTGCCCAGACAGGTTCGTAGGCCACTATCAATTTTTCAATAACGCTTGGTTCAAGATTATCTAAAACATCTAAAAGTTGCTTTCCAATAAAATCTTTTGTAATACCAGTATTTTTTTCTTCTTTACCTTCACCTACACAAAAAATAGGCGTAATTTTCTCTTTAGACAATTCATTTATTTTTTTTATAAAAACTGAAGCATCTTCACCTTGATCAAGCCGTCTTTCGGAATGCCCCACAATAGCATAGCAAGCATTACATGATTTTAATTGACTAGCATTTACCTCTCCTGTCGTATTTTTTCTATCTGTTACCGATACATTTTGACTTCCTAAAATGTAATTTGATTTATTGGCATATATATCCATGTAGATAAAACTAGGGCAGATAATTACGTCTTTACAGTATTTGCTCTTAGTATTTTCAATAAATTTTAAAACATCGTCTTTTAATAAATATGCTTTTTGATTTCCTATAACTAATTTCATATCAATTCTCCTTGCTTTTTATTTTATCAACAAGCTTTCCAATAACACCATAGTTATCATTCTTTTTATTTTCAATGGCATGCTTATAAACATCCAAAACTGATTCACCATAGTATTTAGCACTGTGCGTTTCTGCATTTATTCTAGCTTGTTTTTGTAACTGAGCCAATTTTTTTCTATCATCGTAGAGTTCTAGGACAATTTTTTCATATCCAGTTGCCTTTTTAAATATTCTTCCGTTTAACCCATCAACTACTGTATTTCTAAAACTTTCATCATCAATACAAATTGGAGCAACACCTGCTGCCATTGCCTCTATCACAGTAAGACCTTGTGTTTCTGTCGTCGAAGCAGTTGCAAACAAAGAAGCAAGATGATAATAAAGAGGAATATCATTCCATGGAACTTTTCCTGTAAAAATAACGTTATTACTGATACCTAGCCTATTAACAGTAGCTTTATATTCCTCCATATCTGGTCCATCGCCAACAATTAAAAGATTTATATTTTTATTTTTTGCCACAATATTTTTATGACATTTTAACAACAAATCAACATTTTTTTCTTTAGCAAGTCTTCCTACAAATATAACATTAAAACTGTCTTTATTTAAAGAAAGCTCTTTTCTTAATTTTTCAACTTTTTCCTTTTCAATATTTTCAATATAAAATCTCTCAATCTCTATACCAGTAGGTATGATATAAATGTTCTTATCGACTTCGTATTTTTCTTTAAACAAATCATAGGTTTTTTTAGTTGGTACAATTAACTCGTTTGCTGTTTTATCGCAATAGAAAAGTGTCAAATATTCAACTATTTTCTTACTTGATTTATCAAAATACCCCTTAGTTATATAATGAGTATAATCTTCATACATAGTGTGATAGGTATGAACTAACGGTATATTAAACTGTCTCGATATTATTCTGGCAAATGTTCCAACACTAAATTCAGTATGTGAATGAATTACATCCAAATTCCATTTTCTAATTATATTAAGAGCCCTTATCGGATATATATTTGATACTCTGTAATCATATATACCAACAGGAAGACCAGGTATTCTAATTACAGTATTGTTTTCATCAAATTTATAATGTAAGTTTTCATTGTTTATAGTTACAACAAAAACTTTATGGCCTTTTTTTTCTAATGCCTTTTTCAACATGTATACACTAGTTGAAACACCATTTATATATGGTGGATACGTATCAGTAAATATTCCTATTCGCATATTTTCTTCTCCTCTCCCTTATAAAAACTCAAAGAAATCCCACCGATTATTATACCTAAATAATATGTTATAAATCTCCATATTATAAGTGCCGAAAGCAAAATAGAAGATTGAACTGTAGAGCCAAAAAAACTTACAAAACCATATTCTATGCCACCGCTCCCACCAGGAATTGGGACAAAATTACCAATAATCAAAACAAAGGCAGAAGAGGTGATTGTCTTTAATAAGGAGACTGGAATATTAAAATCCAAGCTTAAAAATATAAATAAAGGAATACTATAAAAAATCAAAAGGCTAGCTAAATGATAAAGGACACATTTCAAAAAAAGGACTTTTTTCTTTTTAAAAAGTACTCCGCTTTCATGAAACTCTGAAAGTTTTTCTTCCCATTTTTTTATCAAAGAATCTTTATCTTTAACAATTTTTATTTTAGTTGCTAGTGTTATTATCGCCTTTCCAGCAAAATGATTAAACTTTTTGGAAAAGCTTATAAATAATAAACAAAGACCTACTAAAATATTTATAATAAATCCAATAATTATTAAGCTTTTTAGAGTATTTGATACATCAAAAAATTGATAATACCAATTAGCTATTAAGGCTAATATTCCCATTATTATAAGAGCAAGTTGATACATAATAAAATCTTGAACTATGATGTTAGTAGCATGAGCTACCTTAATACCGCTTTTGTTTAACATGTATATTTGCATTGGCTGTCCACCAGTTGAAAAAGGCGTTATTCCATTAAAAAATTGAGTTATCATAGTTTGATGAATCATTGTCTTTAATTTTACACGTGGCTTATATTCTTTTACTACATTCCAAAGGCACATCGAACGAAGTAACCAATAGACAAATACGCAAACAATTCCTAACAATATGTACCATTTGTTTGCAACCAACAAATTATTTACAATAGTGTTATAATCATCTTTTAAGACAAAAAACAAAATTACAATAGTAATTAAAAATACGATAAAAGTATTTCTTTTAGCATTTTTCATTTTATTTATTCATTATTGAAACTACGCCAGGTAATTCTTTTCCTTCCATGAACTCAAGTGTTACTCCACCACCAGTTGAAGCATGTGTAACCTTGTCTTTGTAACCAAGATTAGATGCAGCTGCCACTATGTCTCCACCACCTAATATGGTTTTAGCATTCAACGTAACTAAAGTAGCAAGTATCTTTTCTGTACCAACTGTATATTTTGGAAATTCATAGACACCTAAAGGTCCATTCCAAAAAACTGTCTTGGCTGTATATAACACTGAATTAAATAATTCAATTGTATCCTTTCCAATATCAAGTCCCATTTCATCACTTTCAATATCTAAAGATGAAGAGACTCTATTAGGAGAATCGTTCGAAAATTCTTTTGCTACTACATGATCGATTGGAAGTACTATTTTATCTGGATAATTGCTTAAAATTTCTTCACAGAAAGAAAGGTTATCTAAGTCAACAACTGATTTTCCTACGTTGTATCCTTTAGCTTTAAGGAAAGTATAGGCCATACCACCACCAATTAAAATTTTATCGGCTTTAGTAACAAGATTTTTAATAACACCTATTTTATCTGATACTTTGCTACCACCAAGAATAACTACAAAAGGATGTTCAGGTTCATTGAAAACTGACAAAGCATTAACTTCTTTTTCAACCAAGAAACCGATACCAGATGGTAAATTACTAGCAATACCAACATTAGAAGCATGAGCTCTATGAGCTGTACCAAAAGCATCGTTTATAAATACATCACCTAAAGATGCCCAATATTTACCAAGCTCAGGATCATTACCGCTTTCTTTTTTTCCAACAACATCTTCAAAGCGAGTATTTTCCATAAGCAAAACATCGCCATCATTTAAGCTATTTACAGCATCTTCTAATTCTTTACCTCTAGTAACAGGAACAAACTTTACCTCTTTACCAAGATATTCACCAAGTCTTATAGATACTTCTCTTAAACTATTTTTTTCTTTATCACTTTCTTCTTTAATTCTTCCCAAATGTGACATTAATATCACTTTAGCTCCATTATTGATTGCATATTTAATTGTTTCAAGACTCATAACAATTCTGTTATCGTCTACTATTTTCCCATCTTTCATAGGAACATTAAAATCACATCTTATAATAACTTTTTTACCTTTTAAATCATAATCTCTTATTGTCTTTTTCATATATTCTCCTTGTACTTACATTTTAATTATAACATGTATGTACTAAGATGTAAATTAATGAAAGTAACGGTTGTCTTAATTTTCAAGAAATCAAATTATATTTTTTAAACAAAAGATTGATATTAATCAAAATATCAATCCTTGCTATTTAACAATTTCAAAATTTAGTAATTCTTCAATGTCTTCATCTAATATTTCTTTGTTCGAATCAATTGTAATAACGTAGTACATATAATCTTCTATTTTGTATATTAATGAAATATAATTATGTTTTTCATTATTTTCAATATTGTTATATTCCATCATTACTCTTATGTATTCTATATCATTATAAGTGACCAAATCATTTTCAATTTTTTCTACTTTAGTAATGCTTCCAGCATAATCATATTGTCTTTTAATTCTATCAGTGTATTGTGTTAAGCCATTTTCTATATTTGTTGTAACCATTTCCATATTAATTGAACTTTTATCTTGATTAGCACTAAATAAAACTTTTGAAGCATTACTCTTTGGGCTTTCTATCTCTTGATAATTATCATGTGGTAATTTGTAGGAAATAGAATATTTTTTATCAGTAATTGGTTCTATTGCTGTCAATGTACCAACTATTTCATTGTCTTTAATTTGACTACGTAAATAAGTTGCTTTACCATATTCAATTTTTATTTTATCCACTAATTCTGTTAATAATTCATCAGTAAATTTTTTATTAATTATTTTGTAAGAAATAACAATTATTTTGTTATTGTCTTCTTTCAAATATAGTACAAATTCTTCGCAATAATAATTATTTACCATGCCACTTTCAGAGGAGATGTTTGTATTTAATGCATTTATTTTAAAATAACTAGTTGGAACATTTGAAATCAATATATCTTCTTTAGATTTATATGTTCTAATTTTTGAAAAACCAGATTCTACATATTGTTCTATTGTATCATCCATTAATTCACTTACTGAACTATCTCTAATTATGTAAGATTTTATTATTTCGTCATATTTTGTAAATATTTTACTATAAGAATCTAATTCCATTATTTTTTCAAAAGATGTACCTAAAGAGAAAATATACTTATTTTTAGTTTCAATATCATCATCATTTATATATGACTCATTATCGTTATCAATTTTATAATATTCTAAATCTAATTCTTCTATTTCATCGCCACTCATATTGGATGTATCGATCTTTATTGTTTTTGAATCTGAATAATCAGTTATCTTGTTGCCTATAACATATAATAAGCTTGCACATATAACTAATAATAAACCTGTCGTGATAAAAAACAAATATTTTTTATTATGCAATTATGTCACTCCTTTGTAAATTTAATTTTCAATATTAGCATATTTCCCCTTGTCTTTCATTTATTAAACAATTCTGTTCTTCACAATAATCATAAGCTGCACCTAAATATATAAGTGACGACTCACATGCATAACGTGCTGATCCTTCGCTAGAAAATCCAAGCCCTGTTCGCTCCAATAGTTTTCCAGAATTAGCTCCGCCACCTAGACCACTTTTATAACATCTCTCATAGGCACTATAATCCCAAACTGATTTTGTACAATATGATGCACCAGAACCGCTATTGCATCCTGAAGGACATGGTGTACAAGTACCAGTTTCGCCATAGAAAACATAGTCTCCAACACGATACGTTCCAGAAGAACATTCCGTTGTATCTGTTCCTCTAGGTGCAGTAAGTTTCTTACCAGAACCAACATAAATGTAACAACTTCCTATAGTTTCTGTACCCTCGTTACTTGTATATCCATCTGGGCACTTAGTACAGTTTCCATCTTTTCCATAACTACCAGAAGGACATGTTGTTGTAGTTCCACCACCAGAAGGCTCCTTTACACATTGACTTGCATCAGTTGACCCTTCAGGACTAGTATATCCTGATGGACATGGTGTACAATTACATGCTGTTCCGTAAGTATTTGCAGGACATTTTGATGTACATTCACCGCTAGAGGAAGAAGAATTCTGACAATTTGTATTTACAACATAAGGATCGCTTTTTGTACCTTTACCCATAAATGTTGTAGTTGATTTTAGGAAAACTACAGGTCTTAGTCCATACGTATAATTTGAAGGATTAAGCCCAACAGCGCCACCATTTAAGAATCTAGCACGTTCATTGCTATATGGATTCAAGAACCAATATCCAGTATCAGTAAACATCCAGTTATTTTCTTTACATGAATATGGACTATTATTTAAAGTCTGCCAAGTTGTAGAATCTGTACATTTCGAATTAGAACTTGCCCTTAAATAATCACTAATACTTGGTAACGCTACATATTTATTAACATATTTAGTCTTTTCATTAGTAAACGTATCACTTATCGTATAAGTATTATTATTACTTGCACCATAGTCAATAGTAGCAGCTGGGAAATTATGACTAATTAGTTGTTTTTTTGCATCTTCAGTCATTTTATTGTAAAAAGTTGTATTTAAGCTTTCATTAATAGTCGTGCCATCATAATTAGTAACATTGTTGCTATCTGCAGCATACACTTGGTTGTTTTCATAAATTCCATCGTATATCAATTTATATGTACCATCAGCTTCGATAGCTAATATTCTCCACAATTGATTATTGTACAATACATAATTATTAGGATTATCTCCTTTATATAAATATCTTTCAGCCTGCAAATTGTCCCTATATAGACCAGTACCTGAGGTTACTATAAGACTGTTTTCATTTTTTATTTTAGTGTATACATTCACTGTAACTTTTTTGCTACTAGAATTTCCAGCTGTATCGATTGCAGTTACAGTGACTTCTTTACTTGACGTAACAGCGGTGCTTAATAACATTGGATCTTTGATTATTGTATATTTGTTTTCATCTGTTATTGTAAGACCCAAAGAATCCGGTATCTCGGCACCTTTTTCCACACAAATGCTCAAGTCTCCTGTTATAGTAGGAGCAGTGTTATCAAAAACAAATTTATTTGAACAAATATTAGTATCATTTCCTTGTTTATCCTTAGCATATACACATAAGTACCAATCACCATCACCTGAATCTTTAGTTATATCTTGACCACTTGTAAACGTTGTTCCTGATTTAGCATCAGCGTTAGTATCTTGGGTCCATAGATAACTTGCAATTTCTATTCCTGAACTATCCTCAACAGTAACTGTTGTTGAATGACTTTGACTTGCTGTCGGATTTCCATTTGGATAAAAAGATACAATAGGAGCAGAATCGTCAGCTAATACTTCAACTTCATTAGAACTTTCTGTTTTAGCATTACCTAAATCATCAATGTTTTTTACCTCATCAGCATTTAAATATATTTTTGATTTTCCACTTTTATTTCCACCTTCAACAACGGCTGTATATTTGTAACCATTTTCTACTTTAGCAGAAGAAACACTAACTACTTTGAGTACATTTGTATCATCAGTAGAAAAAGCTTCTTTCTTTAAATCACTCGTTACAATGCTTGTCTGTAAATCGGTACACGTAACCGCTATCGTTGTTGTATCGCCAGAAACTAACGTGTTTGCAGTCCATGGACCAAATGTACAAACAGGTGCTGTGGCATCTGTACATTTAGATGCACCATCATCACTAGTAAATCCAGAAGGACAAGCAGTACAGCTTGCTGATTTCGCATTACTGTAAGTTCCCTTCTTACAACTTATACAATCACTAGTATCACCAAAACTAACTTCATGATCATTACTATAAGTTCCAGCTGGACATTCCTTTTTTTCTTCACCAGGATTTTCAACATGCTCACCACCAGGTACCTTGATATAACAATCTTTTATATCAGTTGCTAAAGCATCACTAGTATAGCCACTAGGACAGTTTAAACACATTGCTTGCTTTCCATCATTATATGTTCCTTCATTACAAGGAGTCCAATGAGCATATACTGTCTGATCATCATGAACATTAACAATAGTGTCCCTATCAATCATTCCGCCACCGATTCTATTTAAATACCATCCAGCAAAACCATATCCTAATCTTGTTGGTTCACACAATTGTCCATAAGTATTTCCAACCGTTATTAACTTATTGATAGGAACGCAATCTTTTCCACCATTACTATCATAAGTTAATTCAAATACACTCTGCTTTTTAATTGTTATCTGACACGTACTAGAATTTCCAGCATTATCACGTATATAACCAGTTAGATTATGCTCACCATCATCATTAATTGTTACAGTATGAGTAACATAATCACCTATTCCATATGAATTTACGCCGCTCACACCGTTATCTTTGGCTTTTGCAAATCCTACAACTACATCGCTATTATAATAACCGCCATTGCTATTACCTTCTACTACCTCTAGTTCACATTCTGGATTTTCTTTATCAATTTTAGTTATATCAATACTGTTATGGGTGTATACATTTCCGACATTATCTCTTACTTTTATTATTATATTCTTTTCATTTTTATTATAAGTTTTACTGTTACTACTCTGCCAATTAACTCCGTTATCAAAACTATAAGCTTCACTACTATGTAAACCGCTACCTGAGTCTTTTGCACCCTTTACTGTAAGCACTACACTCTCGTTTGTCCAACTATCTGGATTTCCTGTTACGCTCTCTATAGTAGGATTACTCAAATCTACTTTTGCTGTATAGCTATATATTGAACTTTTTAAACCTGCACCACTTATTGCTTGATATCTTATATAATAAACGCCATCTGTTGTATTATAATCGGTTATCGTTTTTCCGCTTTCACCTTCTATATTAGGAACACAAGTATCAGTAGTATCTTTACAATAATATATTTTTACTCCACTAATTATCATATTACTATTAGTAATTTTATAATTAAGTCCTTTATTTGACCATGAACCAGTATTAACT
>CANQHY010000028.1 GCA_947623975.1 uncultured Bacilli bacterium | reverse complement strand
TATGGAACTTATCAAAGAAATAGCTAAAGATAAACTTGTCATTATGGTTACTCATAATGCAGAACTTGCTAACACTTATGCCAATAGAATCGTCGAATTTAAAGATGGTGAGTTACAGAATGATTCTAATCCCGTAAAGGAAGAAGAAAAAAACGATGAATTATATAAAATCAGAAAAACATCAATGAGTTTTGCAACTGCTCTTAAGCTATCTTTTAACAATATAATTACTAAGAAGGGAAGAACATTAATTACAGCTTTTGCTTCAAGTATCGGAATAATAGGTATTGCTCTTATTCTATCTTTATCTAATGGTTTTGATATTCAAATAGATAAATTTGAAACGGAAACTCTTTCTAATCTTCCAATTATAATCAGCAAAGAAGCGATGAATATGGATGAAGATACAATGATTTCGATGAGTGAAGATAGTGCTAAAAATGAACATTCATTTACGAAAGAAGAATTTATTTATCCTAAAGATTCTATTGTGAATAAATTAATTCATGAAAATGAATTTACTAAAGAATATATCGATTATATTGAAAATATTGATAAAGAAAAAGTAGCTGGTATTTCCTATACAAAACTAACAGCATTAAATATACTAGGAACAGTAGATGGAAAAAAGACAGTTATTCCAACTAGTATGTCTTCAACAGGTTCCTATTTCCAGCTTATGCCAACCAATATATCTGTTAAAAATCTTAGTATAATAGAAAAGAATTACGATGTCTTAAAGGGAAGATTACCACAAGAATATAACGAATTAGTTTTAGTAATAGATAGTAAAAATTCTATAGATAAGACTTTAGTATCATACCTAGGTTTAGATAAAAATAGTGAGAAAATATCTTTTGATGATGTTTTAAATAGAGAATTTAAATTAATATTAAATGAAGACTTTTACAAGTCATTAGGAGAGTATTATACTATCAATACTGATTTTGAAAAAATGTATAATAGTAGTAATGCTGTTACTTTAAAAATAGTAGGAATAATTCGTGGAAAAGAAGACAGTAAATTATTTCAAAATAGTACTGGAATTTATTATACTGAAAAGTTAGTTGACTTTGTAATAGAAAAAAACTCTAATTCTGATATTGTAAATTTACAAAAAGCTAAAGATTATAATGTTTTGACAGGTGAAAAATTAGCCTTAAATACTGAAGAGGGTAAAGAATTAAAAGAAAATCTCCTTGCTTATTTGGGAAGTGATTCTATACCTTATATTATAAGTATTTACCCTAAAGATTTTGAATCTAAAGAGGAAATTACTGCTTATTTAGATGATTATAATAAAAAAGAAATAAAAAAAGTAGAAAATATTGCTATAGAGTATTTTGATATTATTAAGAAGAAGATTACTACACCAAATGATAAGTTATTAAAATCTGTAGATACTACTCTTTTAGAGAAAACACCTGATGCAGTAGATTTATCTTATATTGATGGAAAAATTAGTGGATTAATCAAAGTTGGCAATAGTGAATTTGTTGTAGAAAATAGTGAAATAACAAGTAGTAATGGTGGTGTTTTATACAATGATTTAGCAGCTACCATGGTGTCTCTTTCAGGATCAATTATGGATGCAGTAACTATTGTTTTGGTAGCTTTTTCGGCCATTTCCCTAGTTGTTTCTTCGATTATGATAGGAATTATTACTTATATTTCGGTTTTGGAAAGAACAAAAGAAATTGGAATTTTAAGAGCACTTGGTGCAAGAAAAAAAGATATTTCGAGAGTATTTAACGCCGAAACATTCATAATTGGTATCACATCTGGACTTTTAGGAATATTAATAGCTTTAATTTTAACAATACCTGCTAATGCTTTATTATATAAATTAACAGAATTACAGAATGTGGCAAAACTTAATCCCGTTCATGCTTTAATTCTTATAATAGTAAGTGTAACGTTAACAGTAATTGGTGGATTAATACCAGCATATGTTGCAAGTAAAAAAGATCCAGTCGAAGCACTTAGAACTGAATAAGATGTCTAAAAACATCTTTTTTCTTTTAAAATTGAATATGCTAGAGTTTTTGTGTTATCATAGGTATGTGGAAAGTAGTGTGAATTTATGAAAAAGAAAAAATATTTAATTTTAGGAGTAGTAACATTTGCTATAATTGCTTTTATTTTTATTATCCAAGGAATTTTTCCTTTTGGTAATAATTCCATAATTTGGAGTGATATGCACGAACAAATTACAGCATTATATTATCATTTTTATGATGCTGTAAGGGGAAATGGTTCTCTACTTGTCGATTTTACCTCTGGTGGTGCCATTAATTTCTTAGGTATAATTGCTTATTATATTCTAAGTCCCTTTACATTAATTTTGTTGCTTTTTCCAAGAGAATTAGTAGAAAATGCAGTATCTATTGTAGTTGCATTAAAAATATTAGCCTCATCTTTTACTTGTTTATATTTTATAAGTAAGTATTTTAACAAATTAAAACCGTCTTATCAAATTATGTTATCTTTACTTTACGCTTTTTCGAGTTATACTTTAAATCTTTACATCATAACACCATGGATGGATATGGTTTATTTGTTACCAATTCTTTTGATAGCCCTTAAGAAGCTTTTAGACTTGGAAGATACTAAAATGTATATAATAGTTTTGAGTATCTCTTTGATTTGTTCTTTTTATGTAAGTTTTATGACGCTTCTGTTTATTATCTTTACGTCGCTTCTATATTTATATATTTATAAAAAAGAAAATATGAAAAAGGCTATTTTTAATTTAGGAGTAGCCACAGTTATCTCCCTTTTGATAGCATCTTTTATTCTAGTTCCAACTTTCTTGGAAATAGCAGCATCAGAGCGAGTAGGGTTTGATATTAGTTATATTTTAAACTCTAAATTAGGACCTCTTTCTGATAAGATTTCCTTTATCTTTGCTAGTGCTCTTTTAATAGCGCTAATTATGATTTTATTGCTAAATTATAAAAAACATAAGAAATTTTCGTTATTCATATTTATTAATCTTCTTTTATTGGGTCTTCCTTTAATAATTGAACCTATAAACAAACTATGGCATTTCGGAAGTTATGTGTCATTTCCGTACCGTTATGGATATCTTTTAATATTTATGTTAGTAGTGGGAGCTAGTTACACATTAAGTAATGTCGATATTAAATTATATTTAGAAAAGTTTAAAAAAATTGTTCCTTATCTTTCTGTAGCATTATCATTTATAGTAATGTTCTTTGTTTTTTATAAATTTAGAGGAAATATTCAAAAAGGAATAGATGATTTAACACTTACTCGTGACAAACTTGCTTTAATTGGTTTGTTTATGGTTTTTGTTATATACTTTATAAGCAGTTTTGCCATATTTGTTACAAATAAGAAAAATAGTAAAGTAACTATGGTAAGTTTATTTGTTTTGGTATTAAGCAATATTTTATTTAATTCATATTTTTATTTACATAAATATGATCCAAAAGGTCTTTTAGATCTTCAATATGATCAAATGGAAAGTATGTATAATTCCCTTTCTAGTAAAACAGGAAAATATTATGTAAAATTAGTTAATAGAGAATTAATAAGTAATTTTGGAATGGTAGCAAATGTCAACACTTTTTCTAATTACACATCTCTTACTAATCATACGAACTATACAACTATGCAAAAATTGGGGTATGACTCTTACTGGATGGATACAGAGTCAATTGGTGGAAACTTATTCACAGATATATTATTAGCTCAAAAATATATTGTAACTAACGATAAATTAAACGATTCATATTATAGATATATAGATACTAAAAAAGGACTTAATTACTATGAATTTATTTATAATATGCCTTATGGTTACATTATAAAAGATAATCCTTCTTTAGAAAATGTTAGTGATAGTTTTGAAGCAAGTAATATTATTTATAATTCGATAACTGAAAAAGAAAAAATCTTTGACATATATACGCTATATAGCAAAGAAGAATTGACAAAATATGATAAGGATGTTACTTTGAGTCAAACTGTTAAAGTCGAAGGAAGAAAAAGAATTTATTTAGAATTATTTGCGGGATTCGATAATGTTGAAAAAGGATATAGTTATGATGCATTTAATATCTATGTAAATGGAGAACTTTTAGAAGGTGTATATCCTAATAAAAATAGAAATGGAAGTATTTTACTAGGAGAATACAATAACGAAGAGGTAAAAATTGATATCGTATCAGCTAAAAAAACGTATATAAGACATATAACATTGGGAGTTTTAGATTTAGATAAAATAGATGACTTTGTTAGTAATTACGCTTTGGATAAAGAATTAGATGCATCTTTTGAAAACGGAATTATTAATATAAATGTAGAAGGTGAAAAGGATGATATTTTGTTTATTCCAAGAACATATCTAGATGGTTATGACTGTAGTACAAATGAAATATTTAGAGTATATGATAATTTTCTAGGAATAAAATTAAATGATGGAGTAAATAACGTCGAAATATCTTATATACCAAAAGGTTTAGGTATTGGTATAGCCCTATCAATATTGGGAGTATTACTTTTTATAGTTTGGAATGTTTTCTTAAAGAATAATGATTTTTCCTTCTTATACAATATCACTTACTATGCTTATTTAGTTATATATGCTTTATTAGTGTTAGTATTTTATGTAATAGGAATATTAGCTTTTGTAAAATCGTTCTTATTTTGATTTAAGTTATGGAAAAATAGCTTTGATAAAGATTATAATAATATATGATAGAATCAAAGTAAAAATTTAATCGATTGGATAACCTTAAAAAAAATCCAATCTTCTTTTTTGTTAAAAATAAGATGTGTTTATTGCTATAATTGTTTAAATATAGTAAAATTTAAGAGTTTGAAGGTGATATATTGATACAGGTAAATAATGTTACTTTAAGATTTGGGAAAAGAACTTTGTTTGAAGATGTAAATATTAAATTTACAGCCGGTAATTGTTATGGATTAATTGGAGCTAATGGAGCTGGTAAATCAACTTTTTTAAAGCTTCTATCGGGAGAGCTTGAGACATCACATGGAGAAATTATTATATCAAAAAATGAAAGAGTAGCTGTTTTAAAGCAGAATCATTATGAATATGATGAATTTACAGTAATGGATACTGTTATTATGGGAAATTCTAAACTTTATGGAATAATGAAAGAAAAAGAAAAAATGTATTCACAAACGGAATTTACCGATGAAGATGGAGTTAAATTAGGAGAGTTAGAAGCAGAATTTTCAGAATTAAATGGTTGGGAAGCAGAGAGTGAAGCAGCAGAACTTTTAGATAATTTGGGAATAGAAAAGGAAGCTTTTTATTCTTATATGAAAGATATTCCCAATAATAAAAAAGTAAAAGTTTTACTTGCGCAAGCTTTATTTGGTAATCCAGATATATTATTATTAGATGAACCAACCAATAATCTAGATATTGACGCTATTAACTGGCTTGAAGAGTTTTTAATTAATTTTAATAATATTGTAATTGTTGTATCTCACGATCGTCATTTTTTAAATAAAGTTTGCACTCATATTGCTGATATTGATTATGGAAAGATTAAACTTTACGTTGGAAATTATGATTTCTGGTATGAATCTAGTGAATTAGCATTAAAACAGATGAAAGAATCAAATAAGAAAAAGGAAGAAAAAATTAAAGAATTACAGGCTTTTATTGCAAGGTTTTCGGCTAACGCCTCAAAAAGTAGACAAGCAACGTCTAGAAAGAAAATGTTAGAGAAAATAGAGCTTGAAGAAATAGTACCATCTTCGAGAAAATATCCTTTTATCGAATTTAAGCCAATTAGAGAATCTGGTAAAGAGATATTAACGGTAAAAAAATTATCTAAGACGATTGATGGTAAAAAAATATTGAATAATGTAAGCTTTTCAGTATTAAAAGGTGATAAAATTGCGTTTGTAGGAAGTAATAACATTGCTAAAACCACGTTATTTAAAATACTTATGGGAGAAATGAAATACGATAGTGGAAATATTGAATGGGGAAAAACTATTACTACAAGTTATTTTCCACAAGATAATTCTTCTTATTTTGTAAAAGATGAGTCTATTATTGATTGGATTGGACACTATTACAATATAGATGATTTGACAGTACTTAGAGGTTTTCTTGGAAGAATGCTCTTTTCTGGCGAAGATGTATTTAAACACGTTCCAATCTTATCTGGTGGTGAAAAAGCAAGATGTATGTTATCTAAGTGTATGTTAGAAGGCTCAAACTTTTTAATTTTAGATGAACCAACTAATCATTTAGACTTGGAAAGTATTACAGCTCTTAATAATGGCTTAATTAAGTATAATGGCGAAATGCTTTTTGCATCACATGATCACCAATTTGTTCAAACCGTTGCAAATAGAATAATAGAAATTACGGAAAATGGTATTATTGATAGAAGATGTACATATGATGAATATTTAGAAAATAAAAAAAAATAATTTCTAAATAGTTTATTTTTAGTAAATAAAAGAGAATTTTTGATATTTAAAGAAGATGAGTTTTGATTTAATAATAATGGAGACTTGTTCCTATTAAAAAATCATCACTAATATCAAAAAATTCTCTTTTTTAAATTACTTTTTCTTTATATTTTTCAAAGTGTTTTGGGCATAATCAGATATAGTATCGTAATTATTTAATTCTTCTTCACTAATATTAGAATTAATGGTAGCTTTTTTACATCCGGTTTTTATATAAGATAATATGTCCTTTTCTTGATTTGTTTTTTGTGCTAAATATAGTATTTGAAGTAACAAAACTTTATATTTTAATAAAGACATCTTTTTTTTGTTGTATTTATAATAGTTACCATTTATGATTCTTTCTTTGTCACATAATAGGGAACTTTTTGTAATATCACGATCATGATCGATTAAAAAAAGAGTCTCTTTTCCGTTAATGGTTGATGATAACACGTTTCTAGGATTAGTATCAGTAATAGCTATTTCATTTTCTGAAAAGTATCTATGAATTTCTTCTTCCAACAAATTCATTTGTTCTAAATATTCATCAACAGTCATGTTTATAATTCCTTCATTTGAATCTACTAATTTAGATAAATAACCTCTAAATCTATTAGATTCGTCCCAAATTTTAGCTCGTGGTACAATTAATCTACTATTGCTTGGAACAGCTTTATTTAAATCATTACTTTTATTAATTGTCATATAATTTGAATGAAGAATTTTTAGTATAAAATTATTATACACATAAATGGTTCCATCTTCACCTGAATCTATTGGTTTTAATTTTTCGGTATCAATAAATTCATTATTTTTATCTATTTTTACTAACATTAATAACCCCCGCTTTCGCATGTCGTCATATTTTAGCACAAAAATTGAAATTTTGCAATTTTATTATTATATTTTCATATAATATGTTGGAGGTATTATATGAACAGTATATCGGTTGAATCTTTAAAAGAGTTAATTCCGATGATAAACATCATAGATATTAGAGACAACTATCAATATAATATTGGAAAGATTCCTACTGCTATTAACGTTCCAATGAATTTTCTCTTGATGAATCCAGCTAATTATTTAAACAAAAACGAAAAATATTATATTTACTGTGAGCATGGATCTAGAAGTTTAAAAACTTGTGCTATTTTAAATAATTTAGGTTACGATGTCGTCAATATAGTAGGGGGGTATAACGAGTATAAATTATTAATGCACAAAAATTAGCAAATTGACAAAAAATTGTAAATTTGTTAACATTCTCTTGTTTAATAGGAGATTAATTATGTGCGAAAAGAAAAAATTTACTATGCTAGATGAAGAATTTGTTTGCGATGTTTGTGGAAAGTATGTTAATAAACTAAATTATACGGCAAGAGATCATTGTAATTATTGTCTTTCTTCAAAACACGTTGATATAAATCCTGGTGATAGAAAAGAGACCTGTCATGGTATATTAGATCCAATTGGAGTAGAAAAAGGAAAAAAAGACACTTATAAAATTGTTTATAAGTGTAGAAAATGTGGATCTATTAGAAAAAATGTCGTAGCTGCTGATGATAATTTTGATAAAATTTTAGAAATAATGAGCTCTATTTAAAGTATCCATTTTGAACTAATTTTGTTTCGTTTACCATAAGAAAGGCATTTTTATCTAGTTCCGAAATTAATTTTTTTAATTCATCTAATTTTTTATTCTTTATTTCTATCATTAACATATATTTGGGGATATTATCTTGCCCTGTAACATTAAGAACTGATACAGCATAGTTCTTTTTTCTTATTAAGTTTGCAAGTTCTTTTTTTTCTGTTATTATTTCAACTCCTAAAGTACTTTCAATAAATTTGTCTGATAATATGCTACCTATAAATGTTCCAGTAGCAAAACCAAGGGAATAACTGAATGCTATAATTATGCCTGATTCAGTTGTATTTAATGCTTCCCTTACAATCATAAACCAAACAAAAACTTCTACAAAACCAATTAAACTAGCAATTAATCCTTTGCCTTTTACCATGATTATTGTTCTTGCTGTACCTAGAGAGACATCGATAATTCTCACAAAGAAAATTTTTAAACATAAAATTAGTAAATCCATATTCCATATTCTCCATTCAAATATATTATTGCCAAAAAATAAAGTAAAATACGCTCTTTAAAAACAATATTTAATGTACTATAATATTGATGGTGATATAATGAACGAAACTTTTACTTCGTTGGTAGAATTTGCGGTAGAGTTTTTAAAAAATAACGGTGCTATTGCAGGATTCTTTTTAGTTATATTAGAATCCATTATTCCTATATTACCGCTTGGTATTTTTGTTGCTTTTAATTTTAGCGCTTATGGTTATTTTTTTGGCTTTTTAATATCTTACATAGCAACTATTACGGGATGTACAATTTCTTATAGCTTTGCTAAGTTTATGATTAATATATATATTACGAAAAAGGCTAAAAACAAAGAAAATTTTAATAAGGTTTTAAACAAAATAAAGCAAATAAATTTTTCACATTTAGTTCTAGTAATGGCTCTTCCTTTTTCACCAGCTTTTTTAATAAATGTTTCAGCAGGAATAACTAGAATGAACTTTAAAAAATTTTTCTTTGCTTTATTAATTTCTAAAATTTCGATAATCTATTTTTGGGGAATGGTTGGAAAAAGTTTAATAGATAGTATGGGTGACATAAAGACGATTTTAATGGTTTTATTATCGTTAGGATTTAGTTATTTAATATCAAAAATAGTTTCTAAAAAAATTAATTTATAGTGGGTGTGAGTATGGAATATATTATTGTTATTTTATTGTTATTATTGTTATTTTTATCTTTATTTTCTATTTTGAAATCTAGAAAAGAAAAAATAGACGAGGCTAATATTACTGAGAGATTAGGGCGATTTGAGGTTAATATAAATAGGGAAATAAGCGATTTTAAAAGTGGCCTTACGAAAGATATTAACACTGATTTTGAATGCTTGAACAAGAAAATAGAAGATAAGTTGAATCAAATAAATGATAGGGTTAATGAAAGGTTGGATCAAAATTTTGAAAAAACTAATAAAACTTTCACTAATGTTTTAGAACGATTAAGTAAAATAGATGAAGCTCAAAAGAAAATAGAGTCTTTATCGAGCGATATTGTTTCTTTACAGAGTATCTTAACTGATAAGAAATCACGAGGTATATTTGGCGAGGTTAATTTAAAACATATTTTGTCCAGTGTTTTTGGTGAAAATAACAATAAAGTATATCAATTACAATATACTTTACCAAATGGTACTATTGCAGATTCGATTTTATTTGCACCAGAACCTTTGGGAACAATTGCAATAGATTCTAAGTTTCCTTTAGAAAATTACAGAATGATGGTCGATAAAAAATTGCCGTCTGATGTAAGAGAAAGATATGAAAAACAATTTAAAAATGACGTAAAAAAACATATAGATGCGATAAGTGAAAAATATATTATACCTAATGTTACTAGTGACCAAGCTGTGATGTTTTTGCCAGCAGAAGCTATATTTGCTGAATTAAATGCCTACCATAATGATTTGATAGAATATGCTTATAAGAAACGAGTTTGGATAACATCACCTACAACTTTGATGTCTACGTTAACTGTAATTGAGATGATTATTAAAAATATTGAAAGGGACAAGTATACATCTATAATTCATGAAGAATTGAATAAGTTGGGAATAGAATTTTCGCGATATAAAGAACGTTGGGATAGACTTGCCAAAAGTATTCAAAGCGTCAATAAAGAAGTTGAGAGCGTTCAGATTACAAGTGATAAGATTAGTAAAAAGTTTGATATTATCAGTGGCGTTGAATTAGAAAAACTAGATAATTCTTATGACGATAATAATGAAATGTGATTTTTTTATGAAAAATATATAAATTATTGTAAAGGTTTGAAATTTTTGGTAAAATTTTAAAGGAGGGTAATATGAAAAAATTTAAATTATTATTAGTAGCATTTTTTGTAGCTATTTTGGCAGTGCCCTTTGCTGTAAGGGCAGAAGAGAGTACTATTGAAAGGCCAAAAATTACTGTTTATATGTTCCGTGGAGAAACATGTCCAGTTTGCGCAAATGCATTAGCTTTTTTCGATAGTATTGAAGAAGAATACGGAAAATATTATGAACTTGTCACTTACGAGGTTTGGAACGATAAGGAAAATTCCCAATTGTTAGATGATGTTGCCGAATATTTAGATACTAAAATTACTGGTGTTCCATTTATTATGATAGGTGATAAAACTTATCCAGGATTCTTAGATTCGTGGGGAGAAGAAATAAAAGCTCAAATAGTAGCAGAATACAATAAGAGTGACGAAGAGAGAACCGACTTGTTGGAAAATATGAAAAACGGTGTTAAGCTTGAAAATTCAGCTAAAGATAGAGAGAATTTAATTATTTCTGTAATTTCTATTGTTGTAATAGCTTTAATTGTAACGTTCTTGATTTTAGCACGTAGAGGAAACGGTGAAAAGAAGAATGTTACTGAATCAAAAAAAGAGGATTTTACTAGCGAAGAAGAAGATTCAGTTAAAATAGAAGAAGATGAAGAAAAAGTAGTTAAGAATGCCAAAAATACAAAAAATGCAAAAACTAAGACGAATAAAAAAAATACAACAGGAACTAGGACCAAAACTAAAAAGAAAAATAGTAAAGCAGAATAAATAATTTAAATAAAAGCAAATGATTGTCTTTGGACATGATTTTGCTTTTTTTTAACTAAATCATAATAATTAATGAATAATAGTATTATCGCTTGGTAACTACTATGACGGCAATAATCTATTATCTTTTTCTTTTAAATTTTATTAAGTAAAATATAGAGATAATAATGTTCCCTAAAAAAGCAATCAGCATATCTTCCATAGTATCAAAAACACCGGTTGTAAGGTGATGTTGTACATCCATTTTTAAAAATACAAAGGCACCGAATTCTATAAATTCCCATAGAGAAGAAATCATAATAGTAAAAGAATTCATAAATAATAAATTAAACCATTTATTTTTTTCTTTAGAAAAACCAAACCATTCCATGACAACTAGAGCTAATATAGCTGTTAACATTCCTGATAGAAAATGAATAAATAAGTCATACCACCATATATAGTTGTAAAGATTTACAATGCTTCCTAAAAATTGTGCTAGAAACATGAATATTATATATATAAATTCTATTTTAGATTCTATTTTAATTTTAAATATTTTACAAATAATTTTTGGAATAAATAAGACTAATATAATTGATAAACAAGGTAGTAACCTATCATACGCTTCTAGACTATCAATTTTTAAGGCGTAACCTAAAGATAATAAAGATATTAAAAATATTAAGGTGTTATTTAATTTTTTCATAATAATACTCCTTTTTAATAATTCCTATATGATTATATCATATAGTTAAATATTAAAAAAAGTTCAATATTGTGAATAAAAAATAGTTACTTTTATAATTTTTTGGATTATTTTAATTTTTTGTGAATTCTTATTTTTGAATAGGAATTAAAAACAAAAACGATGGGGTAAATGATTTAACTATAAAAGAAATATTGTTTTCAAAATATTTTTAATTAAAAGTTAGCTTTTTTCTTTATAAAACTTAAGTACAAAAAAAAGAGGGCTTTTACTCTTTTTCCAGAAGCATAATATTTTTATACCTTTTTATATTATATTTTTTATCTTTTAAAATTCTTTTTTGCTAAATATTTTTTCCGATATTTTATAAGATATATAAATCATAACAATAATTACTATTATTAAAACTATTATTAAATAATCTTCTAAGAATGATAACGTTTTAGTAATAAATGATATATCTATATATTGAGAAAGAAATCCACCTATAATTACTATACCAAATACAATTAAAAATATACCGATTCTTGCTTTTTCAACACCAAGTTTATAAATAACTGGGTACATAAAAGTTAAAACTAATAATGTACCAAATATTGTACCAAACATTGAAACTAAAATTTGTTCATAGTTAATACTTTTAGTATTTATATAAGAAATAATAAAAGATAAAATAATAGTGATAATAGAAACAATAAGAGTCATTAAAATAGTTGTTATGTATTTTGATTTTACACTATTTTTTCTTCCGTTAGGTAATGAAATAGAATAAGCATCCCATTTGTTATAATTATCATAACTAAATGTTGAAATCATTATCATTACACATATAAATGGTAAGATAAACGATATATCGATTTCTCCCATTAAACCCATTATCGCATATACAACAATTAAAATTCCTATTAATTTAAGATTACTTTTAATCATTGCTAAATCTTTTTTCATAAATCCTATCATTATTCTTCCCCCTTAATCATCAAAACCATAAGGTCATCTAATGTTATTTTATCTATTACAGCAACATCATATTTTGATTTGAACTTTTTTTTGTTTTCGATTAAAACTAGATATTCGTATTTTTCTTTTTTGTATTTTATATAATCTTTTTTATTAATCTCTTTAAATTCCTTTTCAGTACATTTTACGATAGCATATTGATCTAATAATTCATTAGTTGTTTTTGATAAGACGATTTCTCCGTTATTTATAAAAGTTATATAATCAGCAATGTGTTCTAAATCAGTAGTAATATGACTAGAAAGTAGAATAGAGCAGTCATCATTTTCAATAAAACTTTGAAATATTTGGATTATTTCCGCTCTTGCTACTGGATCGAGTCCGCTAGTTGGCTCATCTAGTATTAAGAGTTTAGGATGATGCGACAATGCCGTTGCTATTTCTAATTTCTTTTTCATACCTTTAGAAAACGTTTTAATTTGCTTATTCGGTAATAATGAAAAATCTTTTAAGTAATCATAGAACATTTTGGCATCCCAACTTTTATAAATTCCTTTCATAGCGTTATTTATATCATTTGGTGTAATAATTTCAGGAAAGAACATATCATCTAATACAACTCCAATATCTTCCTTTATTTTTGTATCATTTTTACGATTATCTAATCCAAAAATTTTTATTTCGCCACTATATGATTTAATGATATCTAATATAGCTTTTATTGTAGTAGTTTTACCAGCACCATTCTCACCGATAAAACCCATAATCATACCTTTAGGTAAATTAAATGTTACATTTTTTAGTTCAAAATTATCATATTTTTTACATAAGTTTTTAATTTCTAAAACATTTTCCATTATTTTTAATCCTCCTCATATAAAATATTTAATATTTCATTTAGTGTCTTCTTTTTTATATTATTCATTTTTGCAATAGTAACTGCCTTATCTATAAATTCTTCTATTTTATTTAATTGTTCTTCTAATGCTACATCTTTATTTATTTTTGCAACATAGAAACCTTTAGATGGAACATTTTTAATATAGCCTTCTTTAACTAATTCTTCATAAGCATTTTTAGTTGTTATAACACTACATCGTAGATCTTTCGCTAATGTTCTTATAGATGGCAATGGTTCGTTTTCTTTTAATTCATTAGAAACTATTTTGACCTTTATTTGTTCTTTTATTTGTTCGTATATTGGAATACCATTTGAATTGCTTATAATAATTTCCATATTGCACCTCTTCTGTATATACATATTATATACAGATTATACACAGATGTCAATGTATATAAAAGGATTATCAAATTCGCTTGATAATCCTAATCTTCCAAATTAAAATTTAGAACTATTTCTTATTAATGGTAGAAATTCTTTTTCTGAAACAACATTTGCTAAATTATAATGATTATTCATTGTAAATAATTATATAAGGTGCCTTATAAATAATTTACATTTTTGTCACTATAATGATTTTTTCTATTTTAAATATCTTTTTTGTTTTAGTTAACTTTGTATTTGCTTTTTGATAAACGTTCAACAAATCTATCATACATATAAAATCTCATTACAATGTTAAAATCCACATTCTTTTCTCTAGAAATATTTTTAAGTTTATCTTTTACTGCTTGGGAAGAATTACTCATAATAAATACCTACCATTTCCATTACTTTTTTACTTATTCCCATTCTTTTCGCATAATCAGATAGCTTTGCTACATTTTTGTC
>CANQHY010000027.1 GCA_947623975.1 uncultured Bacilli bacterium | reverse complement strand
CAATTTCCCACACAAAAAATTCCCCAAACACACTTTACAAAAAATGTAAAATGTGTTAGGGAATTATGTCTACTTTAGTAGGTTATAATAATTTTAATTGTTCTTGATATTTATAACTAACTCTTAATTGTCCTGCTTTATTTAAATGTATACTATCAAGCATTAATGCACTTTTTTGTTCTGCATTACTCATACATAGACCTGCATTATAATTATCATATACAGGAATACAGAAGTATTGACAAATTTGTTTAATAGCATTTATATATTTCATATCACGTTCATAATTTGTTGTTACAGGGTATGGTGTTATAACTAATATTTTTTGTGTAGGGTATTTTGTTATTAAGGTATTAAATATTTTATAAAGACAACCATAAAAACTTGTATAATTATTATCAAGGAAGTTACCTAAAGGTACATTACTATTCATATCATTACTACCACAGAAAACAACAATATAATCTGTTGATTGTGATAAATCATTAACCATATCAACAACTGCAATATTATTTACTTTACCTGTGTTTAGTTCTTCTTCTGTATATGGTGTTGCTTTACCACTTTGTTCAGTATTGTACCAATATCTACTATAAAATTTACCATTTTGTGCTAAATTTATTAAAGTCATATCGTTACGTTTAGCGATTAAACTGTCCCATACATCATCACGTGGTAGAGTATGCCCACGTGCCATACTATCACCAAGTACCATCATAGTAGAATTTAATAGTCTATTAGATGAACCTTGTAAATCATAGTTTATATTGTCTATGCTTTCTTTAATTTCATATAAAGTATTTAAATAATCTACATCATAAGGTGATTGTGAAATAATTGGGAAGTTAATTGTTGCTGTATAATGGTTATCATTAGTAATATTAGGTTGGCTTGTTGCAAGTACAACCCTAACATTATTTATACCTCTTGATTTTTGTGTTTCAAAAAATTCTTTAGACCATTTTATAATTTTATTTTCATTAAATGCAGTTGCAGTATAAAATTCAGTTCCATCATCTCTAACAAATGTTAAATAACCATCAACAACATCACCACTTAATTTATTAAGGTATACCATTAAATCTTTATTAGCATCAAAATTTGTAACAGGAAAAGTTAACCCTTTTGCTGATGTAAAGTTAAATGTATATGATTTTCCTAATTTATTATAATTATATGGTACATTTAAACTTGTTTGTTGTTGTAAAGATGGTTTATCACCAATTATATTACCAATAGCATTTATTGTATTAGTACCACGATATGCAATTATATACATATTTTCAAATGTAACACTTATACCTGAGGTATTAGTAAAACATATACGTATTTGTAACAATTCTCCAACGTGTTGTTCTAAATATTGTGGTATATTACCTTTATTATTACAAGTTACAAAATAATAGTTATCTTGTGTTAATACAGGTACATTTTCATAATTAACTTGTGGTAATAAAACTACTAAATCATTATTATTACCATCTATTTTATTTAATAATGAAAAGCCTTTATTATCTGCCATTTCTTGTGTAATTGGTATATATATATCAAAACCTACTAAATGACTACCATGAATTACTACACCAGGGTTTGCAGAAAAGTTAATTATACTACCATCTTCACTAATTTCAAATATATTTTCATAAGTAGTTATTTTCTTTGCATAATAACCATTATTAACAATTTTAAATTGTTCAATACGTTTTACATCAGGTGTAATAATACTATTTTCATCTATTGTAGTAGATGGGTAGTCGCCACCTGCAACCCATTGACTACCATTATAATAATACCATTTGCTATCAGTTGTTAATACATAAATTTGTGTTTCATCTTCCATTTGTGAAGTAGATGTTACTGCTTTAGGTGTTCCATCTTTAATTTTACCAATTTGTACTTGTAGATTAGTTATTTTTTTATTAGTTTCATCATTATTAGATTGTATTTGTTTAGTATTGTTATCAATTTTATCATTTAAATTTGAAAATAAATTATTGTTAATAATTTTATCAAGTGTACCATCTTGTGCCATACTATCTAGTTTTTTGTTAATTTCATTTTGTACATTTAAATTTTCAAAATAATCATCACAATATTTTTTTAATTCTGTGTATAATTTTTGTAATTCAAGTAATGCATCTGCATTACCATTTAATGCAGGTATAACAGTATTTTTTAAATAATGTAATAAACCTGCTAGTGTTTCATAATAACTCATACTTTCATCAAAAGCAAGTGGAATTGCTTTATAGATGTAATTTGTGAATATACCTGTTGTACTTATTTTTTCGACATTATTCATACTTAAATCTTCCTTTCTTAAAATATTTGCATAAATAAATCTTCTAATTCATTTATAATCATCATATCTATATTTAGTAAATTATTTGATAAATCTTTTAGTATATCTAAACTAAATTTACCACCATTGTTACCAATTATAGTTTTAATATATTCATCTGTTCCATTGCTAGTTAAATCATTTGTTGAATTAGATGTTGTATTTGATGTACCATTTGTAGATGATGTATCATTTATAGTATTGTTTGATGTATTTTTTCCTGTTGTTACGTTTGTTGCCCACTCTTGTTCATCAACACCACCTTGTGTAATTTTACCTTGTGGTGTATCTTGAAATATTGATTTATTATCTTGTTCACCATTATTTGTTGAGTTTGAATTGCTTGATGTTTCTGTTGTTGTATTATTTGTATCTTGTGTAGTTGATTTATCAATTTTAGTATTTTTACTTGTATAATTTTCTGTTAAATTAACATTATTATTTATATTTTCAATTAGTATTTTTTGTTTTTCATATAATATATTATAATAATTCATTATTTCATTTAATTTATTATTTAAATAAAATCTAAATAATGCAGGGGTTTCAAAACCGATTTCATTTTCGTAATAATGATTTAATATCTTATTATTTAATACGTTTCGATAATTTTCATCAAATATAGGGTACTTTGTCATTTGAAAATCAAAATCATTATCAATTAAGTTTTTAATTGTTATTGTATATTTACTCATCAATATCACCCCCGTTATAATCAATTATAGCATTTTCTGTTGTATTTAACAAGTCGATTATATCTTTGTTTAGTACAATTTTAATTTTATCATCATTTTCTTGTAAAAACTTTTCATTGATTTCATCACAAGCATCTTTACGAGTTTTATACCAACAATTTAAATAATAATTAACTAATTGTTCATTACTTTCAACTTCATTAGTGATTAGTCTTTCTTTTTTATCAGTATTAGCATTATCAATACCTAGTATAGTAAGTGCATCATTAAATATTTGATGTTTGTGTATATCTAGTTTATCAATTAAATATGGTGCATCTGTTTTTAATACATTTAATTTGTTTGAAATATCAAATTGTTTATTACCAAATATAAAAGGTGTATTACCTGTATATTTTTCATATACATTTTTTAATGTAAGTATTGTTTTTGTATCACCCTCTATCAATACAGGTGTTTTTTGTGCTATTAAATTTACATCTATAGTACGTTCAGTTTCATATAATCTATATGCAAATAATTGTAATGATGCAGATGTTGGTTTTTGCAATACATTATTTTTAATATAGACAATATCATCAAAATTATATTGTTTATTATATTCAAAAGATGTAGCCATTACTTTTATTGGTAAATTATATACATTATATTTATCATTAGGTTGTACCCTTAATGCTAAAAAGCCGAGTTTATCATCTTTAACAAAACAAGCCCTACCATCTTCATATAAAACTTGTTCTAAAAAATTTGATGCTCCTGTACCTGCTATTTTATCTAAATTTTCCCAAGTAAATAATGATGTTGCTAACATACGTAACCTATCGTTATAATCAACAAATGTTTTATCGTTAATTAACATTGCGAGTTCATCTTCACTTAATAATTTTTTTCTCATATTATCACCACCTATATTATATTATTACTATTACTATAATCATACATAGTATTTGCACTATGCCATAAAGTAACACCATTATCAAACATTTTTCTTATTATATTTAAATCAGTTTGTGGAATATCTCCATCAAAATTACAACTTATTGTTTTAACATAGTTCCAATTACTTCTACCTGTTATGTTAGGTACTTTTACACGATTTATTTTATAACCGAACATAGAAAAATAATTGTCAATAATTCTTGCATATTCTTCTTTTATACTCATTGAATAAAAGTAAAAACCATTTGTTTTGGAACATACATTTATATCACCACCATTTACATTACCTTTAGCACTATTTGGTTGTAAACTATGTTGATAAACTGCACCAAGTTCATTAGCAATAGCCATTGCACCACTAACGATTGCACCTGCTCCTGCTACTGCTCCACCAGCTGCTGCCATCATACCAATACCACCTGCAATAGTTAAACCTGCAGATGCAACACCAAGTCCTATATTAACACTATTTTGTGTTAACCAATTAGTATATTCATCATCGCTCCAATTTAAAGTTGGTAATTTACCTGCCATAAGTCCCATTTCTTCTTGAAAATGAAAATCATCATAATTTTGTGGTTGACATTTTATAGACCCACCGACAACAGGTACACCTTTAATAATAAATTGAGGGTCGCCACCAAATCTTTCAAAATGTAATATATTACTACTACCATTATTATTACTTAATAATAAATAACAATATGGAAAAGTAAGAAGTTTTTTATTTATTGGTGTATAACCATTTAATGATGTAAGTTTTTTAATTGTCTTATTATCTGTTATAGGTGATGATTGCCCCTCCCATTGTAAATAAGTAGTATCATAGGTTATAAATTTTTTAGGTATCATATATAAATTATATACTGCATCGCTTTTTCCCTCATTAGCAAATAATTGTAAAATATTAACAATTGCAACAATATTATCACAAACGTATGCACCACCAGCCATTGGAATACCACCGTATGATGTAGATAATGGTTTATTATCATTTGATGTCCACTCTGTACATTGAAGTACAAAACAACAATCATCTAAACCATCATAATATTCAGTATTATTTGTTACATATTCACCAAGTTCTAAATTTTCAGGTACTGTATGTAACCCAATAGTATCATCGTTAACGTGTTCACGTTCGACAAAACAACGATTATATTTTATATTAAATTGCCAAGTTTGGAAACAATCTGTTTCAAATGTAACACGTGTGCAATTTTCATTTACATATTCCATATTGGTAATAAAACAGTAATACCATCTATCAGAAAAGCCAACATTTTTATAAAATAAATAATTACAATCAATTATATTATCAATATTATCACCAATATTAACAACATTATCTTTTTTAATATAGGTATAATCACTATATGAGTGTTTTATTGTTGATGCAAAATAATTATATTGTGTTGTAGCATTACTAAATGTTAATTGATTTTTATAATCATTTTCAAGTGGTGTTTTACATAAATATAATTGACCTTGTGGTGTTATTGTCATTTCAATTCTTCCTTTCTAATAATATTAAAAGGTAGCATTTCTGCTACCTTATTCTCCTGAGTTTGTTACATTTACAGTAGCACTTGATTTTAAACCGTTATCAGTTTTAACATCTAGTGATGCACTACCAACTGCAACAGGTGTAACAGTTACAGAAGTGTTACTCTTTTTTGAAACAGTAAATACTAATTCGTTACTTGATGTAAAATCAACATCAGTTGTTGCATCTTGTGGTGTTAAAGTAATAGTTATATCTTGTGGTGTTAGTCCACCTTGAATATCAATATCAATAGGGTTTGTACTTATTGAAACATTACTTGCAGGTTTTGGTAATTCAGTTGCTAATACAACTGCATTTGCAAATGGACAGATTGCATAAGTACCCCAAACGTGTAGATATTCGTTCCAAGCCATTACTCTAGCATTATAAAATTCATCAAATCTAAATAGATTGTCATAAATTTGTAGCCAACTTTCATCACAAATAACAGCTTGAATTTCAGGGTTTGCAAATTGGTCAACTTCAATAACTCTACCAAGAAATTTTGTATTATCAATATTAAATGCCCTAGCAAGAACATCAACATCAACTTCTGCTAATATATCACTTGTAGTAATTAAAACAACTCTATCTTCGTTAGTCCAAGTTTTAATTGTACCTTTTGCACCACTAAATTTTGAATATGCATTGTATTGTGTTGATGGGAATTTTAATTTACTATATAAAGCACGTGCTTTTTTAATAAATGCTTTTGCAGTTGTTTCATCTGTAACTGCATCTACTTTTTCAACAATTACTTTATTATTATCATAAGCACCATCAACTAATGCTTTTGTATATTCAAATTCATCAATGTAATTACCACTATATAATGATGTAGTAATAGAACTAATATATTCTTCAAATTTGTCCCAAGATACAAAAGCACCTTGTAAACCCTCACGTGTGATAGTCTTTGTATACATATCTTTTCTGTTTCTACGATAGTATGCAACGTGTGTATCAGGGTCTGTAATGGTTAATAATTTTGCCATTGCAGTATTTGAATATTCATATTCTTCTGCATTTGCAGGGTTTTCATAAATATCTTGAATATCAGTTCCTAGTGGTACACTTCCTTTTTTAAAGATTTTTAATGGGTTATCAAAAGATTTATTTCTAACAATTGTTAACCCAATACGATTTATTAAATTTGAAACAAATTCATTTAACATAGGTTGGTATGCATCATTAAATAATATATTGCTAATTGCTTGTATATTATCTTCTGTTGCAGATGGTAATGTGTTCATATAAACTTCGTTCATATTTGCACGTACTACGTTAAATACCTTTGCACCTTTTGGAATATCTGCCATATTATATCAACTCCCCTCTTTCATCAATGACATCTTCAATTTTAATTTCATCAACATCATCTTCAACTTTTTCTTCAATTTCTTCTTCAACTTTATCAAAACCAATTTTTTGATAAAGTTTTCCGTTAACTTTTAGCAGTTCATCTTTTTCACTTTTTAATTTTTCAACATCTGCTTTTAATTTCTCATATTCATCTGTAGATACATTATATGCAGATAAAAGATTTAAAAGTTCTTCACTAACTAAAGCAACACTTGTTTCATCAAGTTTACCTTTTAATGCATCGATAATTTTTTCAAAATCTTCTTTACTTATCATATACAATTCTCCTTTCTATAATATAGTATATATCATTTTGAAAAATAATACAATATTTTTTAAAAATTTTAATAATAAATTTTTCTATTTCTTAATTTTTTACTATATAACACCCATTTAAATTTACCTTTTTTCTTTTTAGATGGTGTTGGTGGTACATAAGGTGTACCATCATATAACCATTGTGTATCATCAATATTATCAATACCCATAAATACAGTAGGGTCAAGATAATCACTTTTATTATACGACCAATGCCATACGTTATTCCACCTATTTAAATCTTGCATTTCAACGTGTAAATGTATACCTGTGGAGTGTCCTGTTGTACCTTCAGGTGCTATATATTGCCCTTGTATAACACTATCACCAACAGATAATGTTGTTTGTTCTGCTAAATGCATATACAAGGTAGCATAACCATAATAGGGTGATGATGGGTTATCATCTTTAATGACAACCCAATTACCCTCACTATCATTTGTACCTTTAGAGTGAATTATACCATTTAACATTGAGTATACAGGTTTTGACCCCGATGTTGCAATGTCTAAACCTCTGTGTATTTTTAATTCACCTGTTATAGGGTCATTACGTTCAAACCACCAATGGGAAGTGATAGTAAAAACATCGTTAATAAAAGGTGCGATATTTTTTACTTTATTAACTGCCATCTTATCGCCTACCTTATTGTGGTATTCTTATTTTTTGATTTACATATATTAAGTTAGGGTTTGCAATATTATTATATTGTGCAAGTTTTTGATAAGTTGTATTATATCTTGATGCAATACCACTTAAAGTATCACCACTTTTTACAGTATATACAATATCACTTGTTTCTTTTCCAACACCTTTATTAACAAGTTTTTGTACTTCATTATATCTTGCACCTAATTCTTGTTTACGTTCTTCACCATTACCAAATTTACCTTGCCATACCATTTTTGCAAGTTCTTCATCACTATATTTATCAAGTTCATTTGTTTTATCAGTAGATGGCGTTACTGATGCTTGTTTACTATAACCATTAAAACCACCATTTTTAATTATAGTTGGGTAGTCTTTATAACTCTCATCTGTATCAAGATTTCCATTATAACCACTTATTCTACCACTACTTGATGATTGCCATATACCATAATTTTTTACATAAGATGGTTTACTTCCATATCGTGCAACCCATTTATCGTACACATCAAGTTGTGATAAATTCATCTTATCTTTAAAACCTGATATATCACTACCATATATACCTACATAGTAACCTTTATTTTCAAGAGTTTCACAAAAACCAATAATTGCTTGTGTAACACCGTTTTTATTACCTACTTGATGGTGTGTATCTTCAACATCTATATAAATAGGAAATTCAAATTGTTTACCTTTTAAACAATTTTCATACATATAATTGGCTTCTGCAACACCTTTATCATAAGTATTTGCACAACTATACCAATATGCACCTACAGGTATATTATTCGATTTTGCTTGATTATAAAATGTTTCAAATGCACTATCTTTATTATAGTTAACACCTGTACCCCAACCTGTAAAACCTGCACGTAAAATTAAAAAATTTGTACCTGCATTTTTTAAAGCATTAAAGTTTATTCCCTTTTGGTAACTTGAAATATCAAAACCTTTCATTTTATTCTCCTTTCTTTTTTATTTGGTCTAAACAATCAACTAATTTTTCAGGTAATTTAATATTAAGTTCTGCTAAATTTTCAATAATTGATAAACCATCATTTGCAACAAAAAAGTAAATAACTAACGTACGTATTATACCTGCTTGTCCTGTTAATGTATCAATTACTACAGATAAAGTAACTACAAGTAAATAACATATTTTCTTTATTATACCTTTAAAACCTACTTTACTTGATAATTCTTTATTGTATATTGCAGATGCAATACCTGTTAAATAATCAATTATCATAACAATAATTAAACATTGTAAAGCAACATCAAAACCACCCAATAAGTAAACTAATGATGTTAATATTGCACTACAAATATCGTTAATTATAGTTTTCATCATTTATCACCTACCTTTTATATCATTATACATTATTAACGTAAATAACACAATATGATGATATAAAATATTTTCTATTTTTTAACTTTTTTATTGGTTTTATTTGTATTATATTATTTTTATTTTTATTTACAAAATTAAATAATTTATTATTTTCTGTAAAATATCTTTTTTTCATATTTTCTTCTCCTATATCTTTTTATAATTGTCTTAATTATGATGTATATTAACGAACATATTAAAAATATAACACTCATATACATCACAATTATACTACCAATGATTAAAAATATTTGCCAACCATATAACATTATTATCACCACCTTTTATTGTCTTATTTAATACTAAATTCTGTATCAACTAATAATACACCACCTTTAACGTGTTTATAAGTTAATTTTTTATTATCTGTATCAATATTTTCAGTTGTAAAACCTATATTAAAGTTTTCAAATGTAATTAAATTACCTAATTTCTTTGGAAGTCCTGCAACTGTTACGTTCATCTTATCATCAACACCAAGTTCAATATAACATTTTTGTCTAATATATTTACCACGTTTAAATTTACTTTCTAATTTCCAAGCACCAAGTTTATAATCATCAATATCAATTATTTCCTTTAGTTCTGTATCATCTTCAAATAAAACGTGTATACTATCTGTATCACTATATACATATAAATCTTTATTATAATTATTTATACTATACTCTTTTATAGTTTGTGAAGTTGTTATTGTTTTATACCTTGCATAACTTGTAATAAATGATGCAACAGGTATATAAATACTATCTCTAATTTCTGCAGGGTATAGAGAATATTTAACAATACCATCTTCATTTAAATATGGGTATTTTCCTCTAACATCAGGATTTAACCCAAATTTACCATATAAACTATTTAACATCAGTTTTGCTATTCTATATAATGCAGTATTATTATCTTTTTTTGCTTGTATCTTTTTATCGCTCCAATATTCAATATACTTTGTAAATAACCCTTTTATTCCTTTAAATTTCCAACCACTATGATATGTTAAATCACTAACTTTATAATGTTTTAAAAATAAATCTAAATCAATATTAGTTAATGTTAAAGTAACAATATCACCATTTGATGTTTTTACATATTCATTTGGTAAAAATGATAAATTATTTTTAATTTGTATAGTTGGTATCATATTATCTTTTAAATCAAATATGCAACTAATTGTTTGTATATATAATGGATATAATTTATCATCTTCATATTTACCATTAAAAAAGATAGGTTCACCAAACGGTAATTTTTCATACATCATAACAGATGGGTATAAACTATTTACATCAAGTACAATTCCTGCTCCTGTTTCTTTTTCTTTATATCTATCATTTAAATACGTAAAACCACCTTTATATGATTTTCGTATGTCTTTGTCTATTTCATAAGGTAATAATGGAAAATATTTATTAAAATTTTTATTTATTTCTTTATAATTAGATAACGCATCACTACCTATTGTCATTTTTGTTAATTTTTCATCAAACATAATTTGTAATGCTTGTGCCATTATTGTAACATCATTTTTTATATAACTAATTTCATCATCTGTAAGTATATGCCCTACTTCACGTTTTTCTTTATAATCTAATTCAAGTTTTCTAATTGGTAAATCAAAATCTTTTGCAATTTGTTCAACACTAAAATTTAATATTTTTAAACTATCATATATTGTAACTTTATTTATATGTTTAGGGTTTGATGTTTCAAAAAATATTTCTATAGAATAAAATTGCCCTGTATCACTAATTAAAGTTGTAAATGTTTTATCTTCTCTATATTTTTTATCTTTTATACACGTATAACCGTTATTAAGTAAATAACTAAATATATATTCCCCATCAAATTTTAAGTTATGAAAATATAATACATAATTTTCTTTTTTATTTGAACACCACTTGATAAAATCATCAATGTTATTACCGTAAAGAAAATTGTCAGTATTACCAATTTCACACAATGCATAAGCCCATACTCTACAATCAAATTCATCAACATTTGTTTCAAAATCTGCAGTAAATTTATGCATAATCTTGTATTACTTCATCAATATTATCAATCAATGTATCATACAAGTTTATTACATCTTCCTTAATATCATCAGGGTTTATTGCATTAAAACTATTTGTTATGATTGGGTAATAATCTAAAATAGCACGTATACTCTTATCTTCTTTAAATAATTTTAAAAAATCATTCGGTTTTAAATTCATCAGTTTCTTTCTTAATAATTCTAATTTATCATTATCATAATCAAAATAATATGCTAAATCAGTTAACATTTCAAAATAATTTTCTTTAAAAACTGTGTTCATATATTGTTGACTTCTTCCCGTTTTTTCAACAAGTTTTTTAAATCTTTCATATTCTTCTAAACTTAATGTGTTAATATCTTTTTCAAGTGCTTTTCTTCTTGCTTGTAAATTTAAAAATTCTGTATCACCCATTTCTGCAAATGTAGATGTTTGTTGTTTACCAAATACTTTAGGTTTATCAACTTTTAACCTGTTTATCTCACGGGTTATATTTCTTTTTACACGTGCATTTTCACGTTTTAAATTTGATAATTCATATTTACTTAATTGTAAACCACTTTTTGTTGTAATAGTTTCTTCTATACCACGTTTACTAAATCTTTGTAATTCTTGTAGTTTTCTTTTAAGTTCTGTACGGGTAAAATTTGTATCTTTTAATTCTTGTTTAGTAATTTTTGCAGGTAGTATCAAATCACGTTCTTGTTTTTCTAATCTTGCAATTTTTTGATTAAAATTTTTAATTGTTTTATTTATTTCTTGATTTAATTTTTTATCATATCTTATTGCCATTTAACACACCTACCTTTTACTTTCTTCACTTATATTAAAATTGATAAAATAATTTTCAATTAAAACTTTATCATCATATAATACTTTAAAACCACGTTTTTCAATTTTTTTATATAGTAATAACAAAATCATTTCATCTACATATAAATTACACTTAAATTTAATTTTTAGTTTCATAGTTTCTTCTTTTAAAAAATCATTATATAATTTTTTAAATTTCTCTAAATAAAATTTTGATGAAAAATAAAAATGTAAATGGTCATAATCAAATACATAATTACTTTTATCAATATCATTATATATAATATTTTCACTCATAATATCACCACCTTTCATAATAAATTAAGAGGGTGTAAAATCTACACCCTGTTAATTTTACACTAAAGTTAATGTTAATGATTGTTTACCATTTCCAATAGGTCTTTTTGCAACTTTTACCTTTAAAGGTTTTTCCCAAGTTGTTGGAAGTCCATATATTTGTACTAATTTTTTAAGTACATTATAAATTCCATAACTTCCTGTAGCATATGTTTGACCAGATGCATCAAATAATATAGTTCTATATTTTGTTTTTAATTCACCTGTTTCATCATCTAATGTTTGTTTTTCTTCAACATAAATATCTTTAATACTAATTTCTTGACCTACACAATCATTAAGTAATGCATCACAACTTTCTAGTGCATTAAATAATTCTTTCTTTTCTTTATCTGTTTCTGCTACTTTTGAGCAGTAAACACTTTGTTGTACCCCACTAAATAAAGTTAATTCGTTTTTTTCTTGATTTTCCATAATTTTAATTTTCCTTTCCTATTCCGACCAACCTACCACTTAATTTTAATTAGTTTTGTAATTTCTTTAATGCATTTGTAATTTCATTTATTACAATAGCACACGTATTTTTTTCACTTTCTGTTGCTTTAGATAAATCTTTTGGGTTAATCATCTTAACAGTACATTTATCTTCATCTTTTACATCTGCAACCTGTATTGTAATCTTTAACATCTAGTTTCACCTCACTTTCATATTGCCTACCACCCACCCAATTTTAATATACTAATCAAATAAAGATTGTCTATTTCTTGTAAAAATTCTTTTTTGTAATTCTTCTAAATCATCAATTACATTTGTTAATATATGAATAGTATCTTCAATATTTGTAATAACTCGAAAGTCTTGTTTTGCTAACAAATAATTACTATTTATATTATTTTTACGTTCTTTTAAAACCTCTTCCCTATTAAACTTTTCTTTTTCGATAATATTTATCATATCTCGTAAGTCCATTTTATTTCTCCTTTCACTATAAACATCTTACCACTTTATAATTATATTGTCAACAATTTTTTAAAAAATTATTCAAAAAATTTTTAAAAAATATATTATATTTTATTTTTCTATTTCTATTGATATTTTATTATAAATTGTGATATAATAATAATGTAATCTTATAACATTTAGTTTTGGTTACAAATAATGATGGTGGTGTTATATATTTAATATAATGTAATATATAATAATGTAATCAAGGTGAAGAGCCTATTATTATATTTTTCTTGTGATAAAGTGCATTATAATATATAACTTTCCACTATCAAATAAAGGTGATAATATGAAAGATGAAAATATATTTTATTCATTACATAAAATATTATCATATAATGCACTATTAAATTTTATCATTGGTGAACGTGGTGTTGGTAAATCTTATGACAGTAAAAAATATGTCGCTAAAAGATTTATCAAAAAACATAAACAATTCGTATATTTAAGAAGATATAAAACTGAATTAAAACAAGCAATGATGAAAAATGGTGTACCAATTTTCTTCGACCAAATAAAAAACGATGCAGAATTAAAAGGACATAAATTTTCAAACAAACAAGATACAATGTATATTGATGATAAATTATGTGGTTTTGCAATGCCTTTATCTATTGCCAATATATTAAAATCATCTACTTATGAAAATGTAGACACCATTATTTTTGATGAATTTATTATTGATAAAGGTAATTACCATTATTTACAAAATGAAGTTATACAACTATTAGATGTTATTGAAACCGTTGCACGTTTACGTGATATACGTGTTATATTTTTAGGTAATGCAATATCAATAACTAACCCATACTTTACATTTTTTAATTTATCATTACCCTATAATACAGATATTAAAACATTTAAAGATGGTTTAATTGCAGTACAATATATAAAAAATCTTAAATATCGTGAGGTAAAGAAAAACACACGTTTTGGTAAACTAATTGATGGTACTGAATATGGTAAATATGCTATTGATAATGAATTTTTAAGAGATAGTAAAAGTTTTATTAAGAAGAAATCAAAAACGTGTAAATTTTATTTTATACTAACTATCAACAGTAAATACTATGGTATTTGGTGCGATTATAAAAATGGTTTTATGTATATTTCAAATGATTATGACCCAAATTGTCCTGTTATATTTTCAATAACAAGTGATGACCATAATGAAAATACATTGTTAATTAGATGCAGAACATCACCATTTTTTAAATCAATAATTGAACATTACAGACTAGCAAGATTATGTTTTGAAAATCAACAAATAAAAAATAATGTTATGCAATATCTAACAAAATATTTAACCTACTAAAGTAGACATAATTCCCTAACACATTTTACATTTTTTG
>CANQHY010000026.1 GCA_947623975.1 uncultured Bacilli bacterium | reverse complement strand
GGAAAAAAGCACTGAGATAAGAATTAAAACTTTAAAAGCTTTGGAATTAGTAGGGCTAAAAGGAAAAATAAGGAACTATCCCGAAGAGTTGTCAGGTGGAGAACAACAGCGCGTTGCAATTGCTAGAGCTATTGTCAATAATCCTAAATTATTAATTTGTGATGAACCTACAGGAAACCTTGATCCTTTAATGAGTGAAGATATTGTTAAAGTGCTAGAAAACATAAACAAAGAGATTGGAGCAACTGTAATAATGGCCACTCATGATAGAGATATAGTAAATAAATTTAAAAAAAGAGTAATTGCTATTAAATCAGGAAGAATTGTTAAAGATTACGAAGAAGGTGAATACGATAATGAAGCTATTTAGGATGATTAGGTGGGGTGTGCGAGATGCCTTCAAGAGTGTTTTTAGGAACTTGTCTTTATCTATAGCGTCTATTTCGTGTATTAGCATAACACTTCTTGTCGTTTCAGTAGCATTACTGGCTTCATTTAACGTAAAGAATTTCTCTAGAGAAATTGAAAGTGATATAACAATGGTAGTGTTCTTAAAACTTGGAGTTACTGATGATGAGATAAAAGATTTTGAGGTTAAACTTAATTCAATCGATAATATTCTTCCTGATTGGGAAAAAGAAGATCCTTCTAAAAGAAAAGAAATGCTTCTTGAAGAAGATGAATTTTGGAAAACAGTGGCCTCTTTAATAGATAACGAAGAAGAGATATTCCATCAAACTTATAAAGTAAAAGTAAAAGATATTAACGAAATTAGTACTACAGCTAAAGAACTTGAAGATATGGATATTGTCGAAGTAGTAAATTATGGTGAGGGAATGGTAGAACAGATGGTTCAGATATTTGATCTTGTTGAAAAAATTGCTTTTGTACTTGTTATCATTTTAGTAATCGTTACAGTATTCCTTATTGTTAACACAATTAAATTGACAATATTTTCAAGGAAAAGAGAAATCTCTATTATGCGTGTAGTAGGTGCAAATAACATGATGATAAAAAATCCATTTATAATAGAAGGATTTATAATTGGCTTACTTGGATCTATTTTACCTGTTGTTTTAACAATATACGGGTATAATGCTTTTTATAATAGTTTCGATAGTGGACATATTTTTACATCATTTATTAGTCTTTTGAATCCGCAACCTTTTGTATTCTTGGTTTCAGCTGTAATAGTAATCATTGGAGTCATAGTTGGTATGATTGGTAGTGGAAGAGCAGTAAGGAAGTATTTAAAAATATGATTAAGAAGATATTTAATGTAGGCTTGATTATTGCAATTGTGACTGTAACCTTTATTCCAAATAGAGCAAGTGCTATAACGTTAGGAGAATACGAAGCAACTGTAGAACAATATAAAAAAGAAATAGCTGAATTTCAAAATTCAATTAAACTTACACAAGAAGAGAAAAATAAAATTAATAGTGAGATTGAAAGATTAAGAAATGAAACAAATTCTTTAGTTGAAGAATCTAAAAAAATAAATGATGAAATTATAGAATATAATGGAAAAATTAAAGACAAATTGATGCAGTCAAAACAGATAATTGAGTATATGCAATTATCTAGTGGCGAGAATGTTTATCTAGAATACGTTTTTAAAGCTGATTCAACATCTGATTTAATATATAGGGCAGCAGTAGTTAAAGAATTAGTTGATTATAATAATAAAGTAATAGATGAGATGAAGCAACTTATTAGCGATAATGAAGATAGACAGAAAGAAATTGATAAACGCGAAATAGAAATTGAAAAAAAGCAAAAAGAGTTGAATGAAAATTTAACAAAACTTGGCCAAACAGAAAATAAGTATGGTTCGCAAATTATTACCAAAGAAAGTGAAATGAAAGTTTACGAAGATAAAGTAAAAGCTTATAAAGATTTAGGTTGTGAAAGTGATGATGTAATTGGAGTAGATTGTGCTATAGATGGTGATGCTGGAGCTTTTAGAAGACCAACAGAGACTGGATATATTACGCAAGAGGCGGTGTATACACCTGGTTATGTTCATAGAGGAATTGATATAGGAAGTAGCAATGGTAGGAGTGAAAAAGTTTATGCCGTTGCTGATGGTAGAGTAGCTTTTATTGGACATGATGGTTATGGTGCTCTTGTTGTAGCTGTCGAACACTATGTAGCTGAAGAGAAAAAATGGTATACATCAGCGTATGCACATTTATCAGCGTATGCACCTGGTCTTCAAAAGGGTCAAACTGTTACTAGCAATGATTATTTGGGATACATGGGTGATACAGGTTATGCATTTGGAGTACATTTGCATCTTGAGATATTCCCATGTAGGATGGCTTTTCCAACTGATACAAATTGTGGAGGTAGTTCGCCACTTGGTAATTTCTTGAACTTTGGTTTGGAGATGATGCGAAATGGTTTTGAAGGACCAAGACACTTTATTTATTTCCCTAGCCGTTGGTATAGTAGATAATTAGGAAAGCAAAGCTTTCCTTTTAGTTTACACATTTATATAAAAAAGATATTAAAAAGATGTTAATCTTTCTATTTTGTGGTAAAATTAAATATATAGAAAGGATAGATAATATGGAATTTAATTTTAAAGGAAAAAAAGCTTTAGTTACTGGTGGTGGAAGTGGTTTAGGTAGAGAATGTGCTCTATTGTTTGCTAAAAGTGGTGCAGATGTTTTAATCGCTGATTTGCTTCCAGAAAGATGTGAAAAGGTAGCTGCTGAAGTGAGGGCTCTAGGGGTAGAATCAATAGCATATCCAGTAGATGTTACTAATTATGATCAAGTAGCTGCAATGTATAAAAAAATTGTTGATGAATGGGGAACTGTTGATTTTGTAGTAAACAGTGCTGGCGTTTGTCTAACTGAAGAATTAACTACTCAAAAATTGAGTGATATTAATTTATCAATTGATGTTAATATTAAAGGAACAATTTATTCTTGCCGTGAAGCATTAGCTATAATGAGACCAAAGAAATTTGGAAAAATTGTTAATATGTCTTCCATTGCTGCCAAATCATGTCTTGGAGGATTTAGTGTTTATAGTGCTACTAAGGCAGCAGTTTTAGCAGCAACAGCAAGTTTGGGAAGAGAAGCTGCTCTAGACAATGTAACAGTTAACTGTATTTGCCCAGGTATTATTAAGACTAGTATGTGGGAAGAAATACTTGATCAATTAGCAGGAAGCGATCCAGCTAAAAGAGATGAGGTATGGAAAGAATGGACTAAAGGAATTCCTAATGGAAAGCCACAAGATCCAATCGATATTGCTTATATGACTATCTTCTTATGTACAGAAGAGGCAAGATATATAACGTCTCAAAACATTGGTGTTGATGGCGGATATACTTTCTAAATAAATAGAAAAAAACTTCATTATGAAGTTTTTTTTATTAAATTGACAAATTATGTAAAAAATAACGAAAAAAAAACTAAAAAAAGCTCATAAATGATATAATAAAATTATAATAATGGAG
This sequence comes from uncultured Bacilli bacterium, assembly GCA_947623975.1. Classification (GTDB taxonomy): domain Bacteria; phylum Bacillota_I; class Bacilli_A; order RF39; family UBA660; genus RUG13868. Next base: position 11,324 of record CANQHY010000026.1, on the reverse strand, counting down.
GGTTAAAATATGAATTTTCAAGCAACAAATTTAGATGAATCTTATGAGATTTTAAATCGTTTAAATCTTCTTGCTCAAAATGAGGGGGAAAATCTTGTAATCAATTTATTTAGTTTAATTAATAATTTGAAAGAACACTGGGTAGGAAGCGATGCAACAGTCAATATTAATCATTTAGTAGATGTTTATGATAGTGTTAAAAAGATTGTTGATAATGTAAGAACAGCAGCCCATAATACTAGTATCCCAATAGTAAACGCTCAAACAATAAGAAATTCAAATGGTGGATCAGGAAATGTTGGTACTATCATTTCGAGTGATAGTAGTCAATTATCTGGCGACATAGAAAAGCTTAGTGATACGAAAGAATATTATGTAGATCCAAGTTCTGTCCCTAAAGATTATAATATGCTACAAAATCAAAAATCTAATTTTGATAGTTTTTGTACTAAATTTTTAGAATTAAAAGAGCAATTGTTTAATAACTGGATAAATGGTTCTGATAGACCTAAAACTCTTTCCGATTTTGAAGAATTTGAGAATAATATATTAGAATTTAAAAAAATATTTAATGATACAGAACAGGGATTATCTAGCGTAGTTGCAAATTTACAACAAATATAGTATTAAAATAAGACCTATATATTATAGGTCTTATTAAATAGGAGTGATTACATGAACATTTATAATATTTATATAGAAGAAATGAATAATTATACTAAAAAAATAAACGAATCTAAAAATGAAAAAGAAAAAAAAGAAAAAATATTAGCAAAACTACAAAAATTATCTAATAATTTTCCTAATATAAAGTCAGATTTAAAGGAAATAGAGAAGAATTTTAATGACGGTGGCTTTATTTCGGATGACGCTATTTTTGGTCAAGAAGAATTGGAAAAAAGTTATAAGGGTATAGACAATGCTATTAGTTTATCTGAGTCGGTTAAGACAGCTTTAAATAAAGACATAGAAGCTTTAAATGAAAAGATAAATGATTATAGTCAAAAGTATCTTGATGCTTATGATAAAAATCAGCGCCTTAATAAAATTGAAACACAGTGATAATAACTGACCTAAAAATCTTAATATTATTCGAAAGGGTTGATAATTAATGTTTTCTTTTGATGAAGAACTGTTTAGTAAAGCTTATGATAAAAGTAAAGAATTACTAGAAGAACTAAATACTAAAAAGTCCGATATAGTCGAGTTAAGAAATATGATAGGGCAATGTGATTATGAGAGTAATATCGAAACAATATTAACCGATATAGAAAATATTACAAATACAATAGATGAATTAAATATTAAAATGATGTGGACATTAACGATAGTAGGAAATGGAAATATTGGAGGTAGAGACTTAAATATTGAAAAGTTAATATCCTGTTTTTCCTTCTTTTATGGCAGTGTTCCGGGGGAATATGGAGCAAATCAAAGTGGGGCCTATCTTTTATTTCGTCAGTATTTAAAAGATCCAGATAAATTGAGCGAAACAGATAAAAAAAGAATTGAAACAATTCTTGAGGTTTTTAATGATTACGATTATATATTAAAAAATGAATATTTTTATAATGTTGTAAATTTCTGTTTAGGAACGTTTTCTCTCGGCGGTTGTGGACCAGCAAGTCTCGCCAATGTAGTGATGGATGCATATTCAAAAATGCAAGATGGTGAAGAAATTTTTGAACAAAAATATGGCTTTCCTATGTATATTACAGATAATGATGGTAATAAAAGATATAATTATGATGCTTTATTTGTTAAATTAAATTTGGACGATATGAGTGATTCATTTAGTGATACATATATACCTATAATACATGATTGGTGTACTTATGTTCAGTCTTTGTCTAAGATGCCAGGAATGTTTACAAATGATTTAAAAGTGATGATACAAGATGAATTAGATGATAATTTTGAAGCTAATGTAGAAGTTCATGAATTTTTTCATTGGTATAATACGTTGGGGATAGGATCAAAATTTAAAGATGTGGTTAATGATTATCAAAAAAATAAAGATAATTATGATTACTGTATTGTTTCAGCACATGGATTTAAGTTAATACCATACAATGACTTAACAGGAGAGGCTTATGGAAATGTTGAAATGCCTTCCGCTGGTCATTATATGACCGTGATAGGAATATCAGAAAACAACAACTTAATCGTTTCCTCATGGGGATATCAATTTGAATTAGTATCTAGTAATTATTCTGATTTGATATATATAAATGTTGATCCAAAAGAGAACAAAGTAAATAATTAGAAGAAAGGTTGAAATACATGAATGAAAATTATGAAAATTTAAGTGAAAATTATAAAAAAATTTTAATGCAATATCTTTCTAATATTTTAAAAATAAAAGATTATGAAAAAAAATTAGAGTTAAAATATAAAGATATTTTAATAAAAGATGATAATCATTCTAACTTTTATCAAATCCAAAACAAAATATATTTGGATAAATTAAAATTAGAAGAATTAGATTTCTTTAAAAATAATTATTTGAATTTAGATATTAATGAAGAAAAATGTAAAAATTTTTTGGAGCAAACTTATAAAAGAGTAACAAGAAATAGTTTCGAAGAAAAAATAAAAATATATTATCCTAACGGTATAGACGATATTAATAATTTTATAAGTGACGGAACAATAGTATTTAAAATAAAATACAAGGAAAGTCTAACCTCTGATATTAGAAAACAGCTATCAGTTGAAAAAGAACTTCTTACGGACTTAAAAGTATATGATGAAGAAATGAGTAAAATTTTACAAATGCCTGTTAAAACAATCTGCGAAATAATTTTTGTGAATAATTAGAGATGACACTTATTATAGTTTGTTGGATGATTTCCTTTGTAGTACATGATAAATAAAAGGGAAACGAAAATGTTTCAAAATATTTATGTTGAGGGCTGATGCTATCAACTACACATACGTATACATTTGATTAAAAATAACAATTATAATAATTTATTTTTAAATCATCTTTGAAGGGATTGATAATTATATGTTTTCTTTTGATGAAGAACTGTTTAGTAAAGCCTATGATAAAAGTAAAGAATTAATAGATGAACTGAATACCAAAAAGTCCGATATAGTCGAGTTAAGGAATATGATAGGGAAATGTGATTATGAGAGTAATATCGAAACAATATTAACCGATATAGAAAATATTACAAATACAATAGATGAACTAAATGTTAAAATGATGTTGACATTGGCGATAGTAAAAAATGTAAATATTGGAGATGGAGACTTAAATATTGAAGAGTTGACAGCCTTTTTTTCATTCTTCTATGGCAGTATTTCAGGAGAATTTGGAACAGATCAATCACGTGCCTACAATTTATTTCGTCGGTATTTAACAAATCCGGATGAATTGAGTGAAACAGATAAAAAAAGAATTGACACAATTTTTAAAATTTTTGACGATTTTCGTTATGTAACTCCGGATGATAATTTTAAGTATACTTTTTTATGGGCGATTTCTAATGGTGGTTGTGGACCAGCGAGTATTACCAATGTAGTAATAGATGCATATTCGAAAATGCAAAATGGCGAAGAAATTTTTGAAGAAAAATATGGTTTTCCTATGTATTTTATAGATGATGATGGTAATAAAAGATATAATTATGATGCTTTGTTTGTTAAATTAAATTTGGACAATATTAGTGATTCATTTAGTGATATATATATACCTGTAATAGATGATATAGGTTCTTATGTTCAAGCTTTAATCAAAGCATGTGGTACTCTGCAAGATTCTAATCTTACAGCGAATATGCAAAATACGTTGGGCGATAATTTTCAAATTACTACAGATATTCATAGTTTTGGAGCTATACCTCATATTTACGATCCCAAAATACCATTTGAAAAAGTGATTAAAGATTATGAGCAGAATAAAGATGATTATAATTATTGCATTATTAATGCACGTAATTTTAAGTTAAGACCGTATCATTACATGGATATAGAGGATTCTAATATAGTTTTATATCCTAGCGAAGTTTATGAGTGGAATAATGTTGGACACTACATGACCGTGATAGGAATATCAGAAAACAACAACTTAATTGTTTCTTCTTGGGGATATTCATTTGAACTAGTTTCTAGTGATTATTCCTCTTTGGTATATATTAATGTTGATCCAAAATCAGAATAAAATAATTCATTAAAAGTAATAATTAGACCCATGAATAATAATTATCAAAATTTAAGTGAATATTATAAAAGATTTTTAATATAGTATATTTTTAAAATCATAACAATAAATGATTACGAAAAAATTAGAATTAAAATATAAAGATATTTGTGGATAATTATTCTAACTTTTATCAAATGTAAAACAAAATTAGATTTCTTTAAAAATAATTATTTTAGTTTAGATGTTAATGGAGAAAAAATAAAAATATATTATTCTAAAGGTATAGATGATATTAGTAATTTTATAAGTTACGGTATTTAAAAAATTATAAAAAGTATAATATTCAATATTAGAGTATAGTAATACATGAAAATAACTACTTATAGAATTAAAAAATCAATGAAGAAATGAGACCTGTTAAATCAATCTGTGAAATAGTTATTGTGGATAACTAGAGCTAATAATATTATGTATTTGTGTTATCTCATTGTATTATATGGATTAAATCTAAAAATCTATAAACGAGATTTTGATGTTGATTATTGTAGGTAACCGGAATTGTTAAATAATTGTTTCAAACAAATTTTACAGTGATGCTTATCTATTTAAATCACTTAAAATTTACATTATTTACGTAAACTAAAAAAATAAATGTTTACCATTTAATGTAAAATTGTTATACTAGATTTGTATAATATAATAGGTACTTTAAGTGTAGGTAGTTGTAGCAGTAGAAAAAGTATGTATTATTAGAAAGAAGGTAAAAAGTGAGAGAATATAAAATGGGTTTTGCAGGTGGAGATTCAGGCAAAGTTGAGGCTTTTTTGAATGAACACGGTTCTGAATTGGCTCCTGAAATGAAAAACAATCCAGTATTTAAATCTATTATTCGTAGAAATTTTGGTTTGGATGATTCTTACGAATATCCTGCATTGACTTCTCCAGTATCATTTCAAGTTTCAGAAGATGGGAGAAGTCTAACAGTAAAAAGTAGTGTGAGAAGAAAAATACTAAGTGGTATAAGCGATAGTAAAATAAACGAGAATATGTTTTTTGATCAAATGACTTTTAAGTTGGATGAAAGTAATAACCTAACAGCTGATTATGGTTCAGGGATATGGCATGACATAAACGATAAAGAATATTCTACAGACGGTAAAGAATATTCTACAATTTTACGTACTCATTATACTCAACACAAATTTACACCCACTGGTATTGAGATGCAATCTGGAGAGTATAATGATAATATGCCAATGAGATTTCCAAAACATGATGGGACACTTGTTTATCTAACAACTGTTAATTCCCCAAAGTGGCCATGGCATGTACCTGCACTCCCTAATGATGGACAATATGCATTCGATGCTTATAGTTCTGTAACTTATAGGGAACCAAATAATTTAGGTATCGCGCATTTTGTTGAAGGAAATATTTCCGCAAGAAACCGTACTCTAATTGGTCATTCTGTAGTAGAAGTACATTTAGAAAACCCACACCTAATCGAGTGGGTAGGGAAGATAGCAGAGTTTGATAGAGAAAAAGGAGAATACGTCTTAACAGATGATGCCAAAAAATATTATCCAAACATGACATATCCAGAAGTTGTAAGAGAAATTGATGAAAAATTCCTGGTTGGTGTAGATAATTCAAAAACAAGAGAGTTTTATCCTTCTGTATACGAAAATTTGAGAGAACAAGTAGTAAATGGGTTAAAAGTCAATTATGGTATTGAGGAACCAGGTGTTGAGCAATCTCGCGGAATGAAGATGTAACAAAGACTTATATTAAAAAGAGAAAAGTTATTTTTCTCTTTTTCTTAACCTTTGACTTTAATCTAGTTATGTTAAAAAATAATCTCCACCTTCTACTAGTTGAATATATTTTGGCAAAGATGTAATATTGTTATTGTACAAAGTTTTTTTTAGAAGAGAGTGCCAGCTTTCTATTAGAGAATCATCTATCGGAGTACCTTTTCTACTCATAGAAATTTGTATTTCATTTGATTCACAAATAAATTTGTACTAATAAGATGTATATTGGAATTATTGATCATTATGAATAATAAGTCCATGTACATTTTTTTTGTTATTGTAAAGTAACTATAACTAATTTATTATCATTATATTTTGATATTTTATATCTATCATATAAAGCTATTATTGTAGATAAATATGCTATTGAACCTTTAAATATTAAATACGTCATATCTGTATTCCAAACTTTATTTGGAGCATAATCGTAAAATTTCTGCTTAATAAATTAGTTTTTACGTTATCTTCAATTCTTTCATTTTTATTTTACTTTCTTACATATTCTGCCATTAAATTACACTTTTTCGTTATTCTTAATAATTTCTTTCAGTTCATAATTACACAATATTTTTGAATAGACCTTTGACTATTCTTAGATAACCATATGCACTTTTAGAATCATCAAATCTTTCTTTCCAATATTCTTTAGTTAAATCTTTAATTTTCAAATGACCATCGCTGCCGTCGCATTTTTTGTTTAAACTTTAGAATTATTTATTAAATTTTGCTATTTTGAGTCCATAGAAAAATACACGTCCTTTTGAAAGTGTGTTTTATCATTTTCTTTAAAGTCTTTTTTATTGATGCCTACTTTATGGAGTGCTTTTCAATTGTAGCTTTTTCTTATATTAGAATTTTTTCTGCGACAAAAGTTTATGTTGCAAGATGTCATAGATGTAATTTTTAATAGATAATTTAAAAATATTAGTATTTTATTTGAGTTTATAAAATGTTAAAACATCCATATAGAAAAAATTATAAATATAGACCTTTGGATTTTGTTATCACAAGAAAAATGAATATAATTATATATTTTTATAATAATGGTAATTTTTTTATTTAAAAATTTAGTGATAATATATTATAATTAATTTTAGTAATGATAAGAATAATTGAGAGGATATAATATGTTAGAAATTTAAAAAACTAATTTATTATAAAAGGTAACTAATATGTTAAAAACATTAATTAAAAGTATTAGAGAGTATAAAAAAGAATCGATTCTTACAGTTCTTTTTACGTCATTAGAAGTTATTATGGAGGTATTTATACCTTTTATAATGTCTTATTTAATAGATCAAGGAATAAATAAAGGTGATTCTAAGGTAATTACTATTTGCAGCTTAATTTTGTTTATTGTGGCTATGTTATCTTTAACTTTTGGTATTTTATCTGGTTATTTTGCTTCACGTGCTAGCGGTGGTTTTGGTAAGAACTTAAGAAAAGATATGTATTACAAAGTACAGGATTACTCGTTTGCAAATATCGATAAGTTCTCTTCATCTAGCATTGTTACTAGACTTACAACAGATGTTTCCAATGTTCAAAATGCTTATCAAATGATTATTAGAATAGCTGTAAGAGCACCACTAACGCTAATATTTTCTCTTGTTATGGCTTTTATAATCAGTTACAAAATAGCATTAATTTATTTGTGCATTATTCCTTTTTTAGCATTTGCCTTATATTTTATTAGTAGTAATGCTCATCCTCGTTTTGAAAAAGTATTTAAAACATACGATGAATTAAATAATAATGTTCAGGAAAATGTAAGAGGTATTAGAGTTGTAAAAACTTATGTAATGGAGGACTTTGAAAAAGATAAATTTTCAAAAGTTTCCAAGCTTATTTATGATAGATTTTGTAAAGCTGAAAAACTAGTAGCTTTAAATAGCCCAGTTATGCAAATAAGTATATATAGTTGTATTTTACTTGTTTCTTGGTTTGGTGCCAAAATGATAGTCTCTTTTAGCTTATCAACTGGCTCACTTACTAGTCTTATAACCTATGCTGGTTCTATATTGAATAGCTTAATGATGCTTTCGATGATTTATGTCATGTGTACAATTGCACTAACCAGTGGAAAAAGGGTCGTTGAAATATTAAGTGAAGAATCGGATATAAAAAATCCTCAAAATCCTGTTACCGAAATAAAGGATGGTAGTATTGAATTTAAAAATGTTTCTTTTAGCTATGTTAAAAAAGATAACAAGCTTAGTTTGAAAAATGTAAATTTAAAAATTAAATCTGGTGAAATAATAGGAATTATTGGAGCAACTGGTAGTTCAAAATCAACTTTAGTAAATTTGATAAGTAGATTATATGATGTTACTAGTGGTGAGGTTTTAGTAGGTGGCATAAATGTTAAAGATTATGACATTAAAACACTAAGAGATAATGTTGCTGTTGTACTTCAAAATAACGTTTTATTCTCTGGTACGATAGCCGATAATCTTCGTTGGGGAAAGAAAAATGCCACTGACGAAGAGTTGGATAGGGTAGCAAATTTAGCTCAGGCAAAAGAGTTTATTGACAAGTTTCCTTTAAAATATGATACCGTAATTTCTCAGGGAGGAACTAATGTGTCTGGTGGTCAAAAACAAAGACTTTGTATTGCTAGAGCTCTTCTCAAAGACCCTAAAATATTAATATTAGACGATTCAACTAGTGCTGTTGATACTGCAACTGATGCTCTTATTCGAGAGGGATTTAAAAGATACATACCAGAGGTCACTAAAATTATAATTGCCCAAAGAATAGCAAGTATTGAAAATGCTGATCGTGTAATTGTTTTAGATAAAGGAGAAATAGTAGATTTTGATACTCCTAAAAATTTACTTAAATCGAGCAAAATATATCAAGAAGTATATCATTCGCAAGTAAAGGAGGAAAAATAATGGCTGAAGTTAGACGTCTTCCTAATGGACCAAAAGGTGGTAGGTACTTAGGTCCAAGAGGAAAATTTAATATGAATAGTTTTAAAAGATTACTCAAATATATGATGAGGTACAAAATTCAATATGTAATTGTAATATTTTGTATTTTGGCAAGTTCAGTTACTCAAGTTATAAGTCAGTTGTTTTTAAAATCTTTAATTGATGATTATATCTCGCCAATGTTAGGAGAGATTAACCCTACCTATGACAAGCTAGTTCATTTTATTTTAATTATGGCTAGTATATATGTATTTGGTATTATCTGCAATTTTACTTATAATCGTATTATGGTTTATGTCTCTCAAGGAGTTTTGAAAAACATTCGTGATGATTTGTTTTATAAAATGGAACAACTTCCTATTTCCTATTTCGATAAAAATTCTCATGGTGATATTATGAGCCGTTATACAAATGATACTGATACATTACGACAAATGGTTGGTCAAGGTATACCGGCTATAATTGGTTCATTTTTTTCAATTACTTTCATTTTTATTTCGATGTTATATCTAAGTATACCTTTGACTATTATCGCTTTAATTGGTATTTTCTTAATGACTATTCTTACAAAAAATATTGCTAAAAATTCTGGAAAGTATTTTGTAAAGCAACAAGATGCTATAGGAGAGTTAAATGGTTATATTGAAGAGATGATTACGGGACAAAAAGTTATTAAAGTGTTTACTCATGAAGAAGAATCTAAGAAAGATTTTGATAAGTTAAATACCAGATTATTTGAAAGTGGAGCAAAAGCAAATGGTTATGCTAATATGATAGGACCTGTTAGTAATAATGTTGGAAATTTAATATACGTTGTAATTGCTTTTATTGGTGGAATGATTGCTATAAATACCGATGCTTTTACATTAGGTGCTACTGCTTCTTTTCTTGCTCTTACGAAGAGTTTCACAATGCCAATATCTCAAGTTACGCAACAGTTTAATTCGATTGTCATGGCTCTTGCTGGTGCAAGTCGTATTTTTGATTTGATGGATGAAGAGAGTGAAAAAAATAATGGTACAGTTCACTTAGTTTATGCTATGAAAAAAGATGATCTATTAAAAGAGAGTAAAACTTACACTGGAACTTGGGCTTGGAAGAAAAATAATGAATTAGTTGAGTTAAAGGGCGATATTCGCTTCTATGACGTTAACTTTAGTTATGTTCCTGGAAAAGAGGTTATTCATAATATTAGCTTGTATGCTAAACCTGGAGAAAAGCTTGCTTTTGTAGGATCAACAGGTGCTGGAAAAACAACAATGACTAATTTACTTAATCGCTTTTATGATATTGATTCTGGTGTTATAACTTATGACGGTATAGATATTAAAGAAATAAACAAAAACGATTTAAGAAAATCTTTAGGAATGGTGTTGCAAGAAACTAATCTATTTACTGGAACTATTATGGAAAATATCAGATATGGTCGAATTAATGCAACCGATGAAGAGTGTATTAAAGCTTCTAAACTTGCTAACGCTGATTCTTTCATAAGTGCCTTACCAGATGGTTATAATACGTATTTAATAGACAATGGTTCTAATCTTTCTCAGGGACAAAGACAACTTTTATCTATTGCTCGATGTGCAGTAGCTAATCCGCCTGTAATGATACTAGATGAAGCAACCTCTTCAATTGATACACGAACAGAAAAATTGATACAAGATGGTATGGATCGTCTTATGGAAAATCGAACTGTTTTTGTTATAGCACACCGCCTTTCAACAGTTCAAAATGCGAAAGCAATTATGGTAATGGAAAATGGTGAGATTATTGAACGTGGAAATCATGACGAGTTAATAGAGAAAAAAGGTAAATATTATAAATTATATACAGGCGATATAGAATTAGATTAATAATTAAAAAATGTTAAAAGTTATCACATAGTTTGTTTAACTAACCATGATTATTCAATTTTCATATGATATCATGAAAGGAGACAAATATGTGTTCACAAAGTTTTAATAGTTGCGAAGAGAATAGACCAATTAAACCATGTTGTGGATGTTATATTGTTACGGGAATATCTTCGCGTGCATACTGGTACATTTGTTTACATGCAGAAAGCATTCCACTCTCAAAAAAGCTCTTTGCCTTTTCTGTACTCCCATCATGACGATATGGTGATGCAATCAATTCTTCCGCTTTAGGCACCAGTAAAGTATTAAATAATTCCGGATAAGTGTCCCTTAACACTTGTCGCATCCATACATAGAAAAAATCTGACAAGTCGGAGTAACCTATATTGTCATAATATGGAGGATCCGTAGAAATCATAATATTACGAAACATACAGTCACTTTGCGCATCAAATTGTGCTGCTTGTCCGCTTCTACCAATGGGAAATTGGGATATACATAATGAAATTTTATTTAAAATTAAATCAAAGCATCCTGTGGAATTAGAAAATGGATTAGCCTCCGT
>CANQHY010000025.1 GCA_947623975.1 uncultured Bacilli bacterium | reverse complement strand
TTCGTAAATTTTTAGACTAAAGTCCGTTTTTTTACGGATTTTTTTCTTTACTAGATTTAATGCCGTTTTTAGAAGATAAAACGGAAATAAGGTTGATAAAAGTAAGCAAAAGAATACATAAAATGTTAAATTTTTCCACGACGAAAATAACAGAACAATGTCCGTTTTTTAAACTTAATTCCGTTTTTATCTCAATAGGATGCCTTTAATTGTTTAGTAACAAATAAAGAAGAACTTTATTTGTATTACTTATTATAATCAATGAAATTTAAAAATCAAGGGTATATAAACTCATTTCACTCGCCCTTGATTTTAAATTTCATTATACTATAATCAGACTTAATGCCGTTATTTTGTTAAAAGCGGACCTCCAAATGAAAATTAACAAAATAAGAAAATATTATCGTTAAGGGGGTTACTATTTAAAAAAAATATGTTATAATCTTTCTTATAAGAATAAAGGGTAGGAGGCTGTTATGGATGGTAGCAAGTAAGTATTTAGATGAATTACTGCTAAGATATGATAACTATCATAGCAGTATAAGGTATGGTAGTAAGATAGAGGTAAATATTAATTATAAAAAAAATAATTTAGTCGAATTAACCTTGAACAAAATTAAAAATAATCGAAAAATCGGTAGACTTGTGTATTCTTTTTCGTGTGATTTTAACTACAGAAGTTATATCTTTCCAAGATTCTTTGAACATTTTTTTGCTAAGAGTAAAAATTTTTCTTTTGAGAATCTAAAAGAAGAAAATAAAAATATTATATCTACTGTTAACGGCGATATAACTTTAACATTTAAAAATTGTCCAAAAGAAGATTTAGAATTAGTAAGTTATATTTATTCAATGATAGATTTATCTAGAAAAATTTATAATCCAATAGAAATTAATATTGAAAATTTAATGAAAGAAAAGATAAAAAATTATGTTTATTGTAATATTGCAATAGATTATGGTAAATATAGGGCTAATTTTATAGGTAGTAATGAATTTTCAAATATTTTTGACTTATATACTAGGAAGTCATATCTTAAAGGATATAACAGGACAAATGATGAGATTGGTTTTAATTTAACCGTTTTGAATGTAGCAAGACTTGCTTATGATTTGAATGTTGCAAATACAAAGCTAAACGGAAAAAATGCTGTTTGGGATGAAATAAAAGAAAAATATAAAAAAGATTCACTAATTAAAAAAATATGTGATGAATTTAAGAATCTTCAAGAAGATAGAAACACCCTATATAATGAAGCTTTAGTATGCGTAGAATTTGAAAAAAATAATGAAGAATTTATAGTTAGCCATGAAAGATTGATAAACGAAATATTGGATGCGGTTTTATGTGGTGCTATAGATGGATTTGGTAATTTTATAGAATACTTTGATAAAAAGAGAATGTATTATAAGAATATTAATGATAGTGAACGCGAAAAAATATGTAGCGATATTATAGAAAGTTATAGATTAGTACTAAATGATGTAGAACTTGAGAGAAATAAATTAAAAAAAGATTTTGTTTATAATAAAGAAAAAAATGATAAAGACAAGAAAAAAAATAAAAGTAATGAATATGATAGGTTAGTTTCATTAGCAGAAGAACAAGCTAGACAACTTATGGATGTTCTTAATGAAAGAGAGCAAATTAAAAGAGATGCTGATGAGTTTGCCAAAATTATTTTAAAAGAACAAAGAGAACATAAGAGATTATTGCAAGATGCTGATGAACAAGCCCAAAAAATATTTGAATTACAAAAAGAAAACGAATTATTGAAAGTTCTTGCGCAGGATAATGCTAGAAGTATCTTTGAGAAAGAAAGAAAAAGTTTATTAAATGATGCTCAAGATACAGCTAAATACCTTTTAGAAGAATCTAAAAAGCATGGAATAAATTTAAAAAACTTTAACAATGGACGACCAATTAGTATTGCTGATGTAGACAAGATAAATAATTTATTAAATGCTCTTTCGAGAGTTAAAGAATTGGATTTTGCGGTAAATCATCCAACAGTTATGCAAGAAATAATTGATTTGGAAGATAAAATTATATCCTATTTGTCAGTTCATAAAATAGTTTCAAAAAAACAAGAAGAGTTAAAAAAATCTGAAGAAAGTTTTTTTGATGAGAAGGAATCAAAAGAAGAATTGTTGGATGCCATTAAAAGTGTTTATATGACAAGTCTTGCCTATGAAAAAGATGGAAGACATACCGTTATGGAAATAGTTCCGTTATCCAAAAAATATAGAGTGACAATTTATTCATCCAAAGATGATGATAATGATATTTTAACAGAAGTTTATTTTGATAAGGCTGATTTTACTGAGGATATTATTAAAGAAATATGCAATGTATTTAAAGAAAATAGTGTAATTGTGGCAAGTAAAGTAGATAATATACCAGGAGGTTTTAGTGATTATTTGGTAATAGATAATCAAGATAATGCGATTAGATTTATGGAATGTGAAAGAGACCTTATAAATACCGCTAAGTTATATTTGTAGAAAAAAACTCTAATTTGACTAAGTCATTTTAGAGTTTATTTGTATGCTTTTTTCATTTTATCTGTTTTTATAATATTTATTACTATTCCCATTAAGAGCATATAGGAAAGAAGGCTAGAACCACCATAACTTATAAAAGGTAAGGTAATTCCTGTTATAGGAAGAAGACCTAAAGTCATTCCAATATTTTGTATCTGCTGATAAAATATAACAGATATTATTCCTATTAAGGTGTACTTATCTTCTAATGAATATAAAGTTTTAGTTATTTTAAGAAGGTAGATATTAAAAAATAGTAAAAGAGATATTAAAATGACAGAACCGATAAGTCCAAAATTAGAACTGTATACTGTAAAGATAAAATCGGTACCAGCTTCTGGAAAATAAATAGGTGTATTGTTAAAACCGTGCCCCCATAAGCCGCTGGAACCTATCGAAATTAACGAATTGTTAAGCTGCATTCCACTACCATTATTCCAATTTACAACCCTATCCATACGGTAGAAAAAATCTCTGCCCAAAACATTTATGAACAAATCTTCTTTGAAAAAGTAAAAATATAAAAACAATAAAATGAAAGCTATAACAAAAACGAAAAAATAAATAAACCATTTTTTATTTATACCTGATACGAACAGCATAGATAATGCTATTACCATATAGACTATTACAGATCCAGTATCCGGTTCTAAAAAGGCTAAGATACTAGGAATCAAAAAGGTTATAAAGATCGTGAAAATAAGTAATAATTCCCTTTTGGTGTTTAAAACTTTTTCTTTTTTATAAAAACTATAAATAATATATGAATTAAATAAAATAAGAGTAATCTTCATAAATTCACTAGGTTGAAAACTACCAATGCCATCTATTGTATACCAAGCTCTACTGCCGTTAATAGGAGTAGTAAATAAAAATAAACCTACTAATAGAACAACATTTATAACATAGAATAATAAAGAATATTTATAAAGCGTACTCATTCTAATTTTATTTATAAGAAATATTAAAACAAAACCTACTATATACCAGAAAAACTGCTTAATATAAAGTTTTCCTAGCGTAGGGGAAAGATACATCGAAGCAGAATAAATGCTTATTATGCTAAGAATAACAAATAAAGATAACATTACTAAAATAATTTTATTCTTACTGAGTAAATTCACCTAAATCACCATTATTATTATGATAAAAAAAGTAAATATTATTTATCAAATACATACAATGAAATAGAAAGAGTGATTATATGAATAAAAAGTTGCCTGAAATATTTAAAAATAATGATAAAATAGAATCGAACAATAAAAAATCATACTATTCTTATGCCGAAAATGAGAGAATTGTTAGTCCAACAAATGATAATTATAGTGCTGAAAAAAAGAATGATTTAAACAATTTTTTTCAATATTTTAATAAAAGGGTAGATATAGAATTGGATGATGGCAATATTACAAATACAAAAATATTGAGTAAAATAGATAATAGAATTTTACTAGAGAATGGTAGTTATTTAGATATTTCGAAAATTAAAAATATAAAATAAAAGATGGATGCTGATCTCTTCAGTGTTTATCTTTTTTCTATATTATTAAAAGTTATTAAAATAAAAGGGAAACTTGTACGTTTCCCTAACTGTTTTATTTTTTAAAGATTGCTAACTAAGGCATCTGCTAGACATTTCATGCTACCTACACAGTTTAAATTAATAACAAAAAAATTATTTGTAGCAGTATAACCACCAGTTGTTGTAGCAGGTAGTAAGATTCTAAATGTTGCACAGTTTTCGTTTACATTTTCTATTCTAAAGAAACTACTAATTCCAGTTTCACCATTGTAATCGTATGGCATTTCCCATATTTTATTAGTGCAGCAGCAATATAGATTAATAGGTCTTGTGTTGGCAATTAAAGAAATGTTTCCAAGAAAAGGTTTGTCACATCCACTGGGAGCATTATCTCCTGCTTGTTGAAGTAAAATAATGTTTTCAAGAACTTGGGCTAAGCAACCTCCGTTTCCACAATTATTTTTATCGCACATAATATCCTCCTTTCCTATAAGTCTAAACTAATGTCATTTAAACATCTCATCGCACAAATGCAATTTACATTTACGAGAGCAGTTTCATTAGTAGCAGTATAACCACCATCAGGATTTGTAGCCAATAATCTAACAGTTACACAAGAATTATCAACATTTTCTATTCTGAATACGTTACTAGTTGTAGCTACACCATTTACATAATAAGTTAGAGCAAGTTGGGTGTTGTCACAAAGAAAGAATGTTACTGGTCTTGTATTAAAATATGATATAGTAGTACCAATTCCTAAGAAAGGTCTAGAACAACCATTTTCAAACGTATCCTGTTGTAGTGAACATTTCTGTAAATTATCTATAAATTTTAAAACATCAACAAGGCAATTTTTATTATCACTCAAATAAATCACTCCTTTTACATTATTCCTAATATAGAATATTCAAGATAAATATAATAGTGATGATTAGTACCTATTTTTTTCAATAAAATCTAAGTAATAATGTTGTATAGATAAAATATATTTTCATTTTTTTAATATATGTTGTATAATGGAAATGGTGATTAGAATGAGTTGGGAATATATTATTATTGCGATAATAATACTGATAATACTTTTGGCAGTGCTTAAAGCTGGTAGGAAGGATGTTCATCTAGAATTAAACAAACTTGTAGAGTATCTTGGTGGAAAAGATAACATTGTGGCAGTAGAGAGTAATCTTTCACGTTTTAAAGTAACTTTAAAAGATGTTACTCTTGCTAATAAAGAAGCGATAACTAAACTTGGTGCCAAAGGAATTGTTGAGATAAATAATGACTTAAAGATTATTTTAGGTCCTAATTCGAAACAATTAAAAAAATATATCGACAGCATCAAATAATTACAAAATATACTAATAAGTTACAAAATTCGACAAATTTAGACAATTAAAATTCATATAATTATCTTGAAAGAAGGTATAGTATGAATTTTTTTATTGAATTTATTTATTCTTTGATATTTCTTACTTTTCCAATATTTGTATATGTTTATTTTGATAGCCTAAACACCAAAAAAATCTCAAACATCTTTCAGAAACTTTGTCTTATTGCTTCGTCAGTTCTTTTTCTTATTTCAACTGATAATATTTATTTAGTATTTTTCGCAAATATCCATCTTTTTATAGCATACATGAAAAAATATACTACGACTTACTTTATAATAAACATATTAATAAGTATATCTTTAATTTTTAAACTCGATTTATCAGTGTATTTAGTATTAATTCAATATTTAGCAATTTTCTTTGTACTTAAAATTTCTAAAACAAAATTAAATTCTTTTACGATAGTAAATGCTTATTTTTATTCGTTTTATGTCTATTTTGGTAATAACTTGAGACTAGAAACAGATTTATTATTAACAGTTATTATAATGATTACTTGCTTTCATTTTCTTTTAGTTGCTATTAAATATATGATGATGTCATCTAAAAATAAATATATCGAATTAGAAGAGGTGTATCGTAGTTATTTATTTAAATTTATTCATGAAGTTAAAAATCCAATAGCAGTTTGTAAAGGCTATATCGAAATATTAGAAAACAGTAAAGATGCTAAAAAAAATAATAAAAAAAATCTAGATAAATATATAAAAATAATAAATGATGAAATAGATGAATCATTAAATTTAATGGAAGATTATTTAATGTTTGGCCGTTTTGCAATTGATCTTGATTATATGGATATAAATTTACTTTTAGAAGATGTTTACAATAATTTTAAGAGTTTAGCTGAAGCAAATAATATAAATATTGAATTTGATTATGATGAAGAAGAGGTAATAATTTTAGGTGATTATAATAAACTAAAGCAAGTACTTACTAATATAATTAAAAACAGTATTGAAGCTAAGAAAGGTAGTAAGTCTTTAAATATTAAAATTAAGTTATTTAAAGAAAATAATAATATTAAGATAGAGGTTGTAGATGATGGGGTAGGCATAGAGGACGTTAAAAAAATTGGTAGAGAATTTTACACAACTAAAATAAATGGAACTGGTTTGGGTGTTAATTTTTCAAAAACAATTATTTCGATGCATAAGGGTAAAATTAAATATACATCGAAATACGGTATCGGTACAAAGGTATTAATAACTTTACCTTTAGTAGATATTTAACTTGAACACTTGCTATTTAAATAGTAAGTGTTTTGATTTTTATGATATAATAATTCTGTTAGTTGTATTACTAATGTAGGAGGTAGTTATGATTTATTCACGTGATGTAGAAGATATGTGCAAAGTATCAAAAGGTGCAGATCACGGACCATCACCAATTCCTGAAGAAGGTAAATGGGTAAAAGCTAAAGAAATAAAAGATATTTCCTGGCTTACTCATGGTATTGGTTGGTGTGCACCCCAGCAAGGAGCATGTAAACTAACTTTAAATATTAAAGATGGAATTATTGAGGAAGCTTTAGTTGAGACAATTGGTTGTTCAGGAATGACGCATTCAGCAGCGATGGCAAGCGAAATCTTAGTTGGTAAGACAATCTTAGAAGCTTTAAATACTGATTTAGTATGTGATGCGATAAATACAGCAATGCGCGAATTGTTCTTACAAATTGTCTATGGAAGAAGCCAATCAGCTTTTTCAGAAAATGGTCTTCCAATTGGAGCTGGACTTGAAGATTTGGGGAAAGGACACAGAAGCCAAATTGGAACTTGTTACAGTACTAAAGTCAAAGGACCAAGATATTTGGAATTATCCGAAGGTTATATTACCGATATTGCTCTTTCTGATAAGGATGAAATTATTGGCTATAAATTTGTAAATCTTGGAAAGATGATGGAAAACATAAAAAAAGGAATGGAACCAATGGAAGCGATTGAAAAAGCAAGTGGAAAATATGGAAGATTCGATGAAGCAGCAAAAGTAATCGATCCAAGAGAGGAGTAAAATTATGGCATTATTTGAAGGTTATGAAAGAAGAATAGAACAGATTGAAAAAAAATTAAAAGAATATGGTATTAAATCATTGGATGAGGCAAAAGCTATTTGTGATGAAAAAAATGTCGATGTAGCTAAAATAGTAAGAGGAATTCAACCAATTTGCTTCGATAATGCTTGTTGGGCTTATACAACAGGAGCAGCCCTTGCTATAAAAGCAAATGTTAAGACAGCTAAAGAAATAGCAGAAAAAATAGGTGAAGGGCTTCAATGCTTTTGTATTCCAGGTAGCGTAGCTGATGATAGAAAAGTGGGCTTAGGTCATGGTAATCTTGCCGCTATGCTTTTGAGTGAAGACACTAATTGTTTTGCGTTTCTAGCAGGTCATGAGTCTTTTGCAGCAGCAGAAGGTGCTATAGGTATTGCAAATTCAGCTAACAAAGTAAGAAAAAAGCCTTTGCGAGTAATTCTTAATGGTCTTGGAAAAGATGCTGCCCAAATAATTTCTAGAATAAATGGATTTACTTATGTACAGACAGAGTTTGATTATTTCACTGGAAATTTAAAAATAGTAAAAGAAATCGCTTATTCTAAAGGGGAACGTAGTAAAGTAAAGTGCTATGGTGCAAACGATGTAAGAGAAGGCGTTGCTATAATGCATCATGAAAAAGTTGATGTTTCTATTACGGGAAATTCAACTAACCCGACAAGATTTCAACATCCAGTAGCAGGAACTTACAAAAAAGAATGTATTGAACAAGGCAAAAAATATTTTTCTGTAGCTAGTGGTGGTGGAACAGGAAGAACACTTCATCCAGATAATATGGCAGCAGGACCAGCATCTTATGGTATGACTGATACAATGGGAAGAATGCATTCTGATGCTCAATTTGCAGGAAGTTCAAGTGTTCCAGCCCATGTTGAAATGATGGGATTAATCGGTATGGGAAATAACCCAATGGTAGGAGCAACCGTAGCTGTTGCAGTAGCTGTAGAAGAGGCAATGAGAGACTAACTATTTATTAAATATACTTATAGACAAATAGGTAAGAAATTTACTTATTTGTTTTTTTAAACGTTATTTTATAAAAAAAGTAGTGGCCTATAACGACCACTACTTTGGGTTAATTATATATCATTTTTTCTTTTTTTCTTTGCTTTCAATTTCTACAATAGTAGCTTCTTTTATATTTTCTGTTGTAGTATCTTTTTTACAAATCACGAATCCAACAATTTCGATGATAGCGTAACCTATTATGAATAATCCAACTATTTTAAGTGGTAAATTTTGAATAACAGCAAGTGCAATTGCAGCAGCAATTATTAAAAAAGCATTAACTAAATAAATTACTTTGTTTTCTTTAGATACCTTAAAGGCATTTATAAGTCTATTTATACCTACATATAGAAGAAATACCGCAAAAGTAAGTCTTAGAACAGTTTCAATAGTATCAAAAAACAATATTGCACATATTATTGTAATCATACCAATTAACATATACATGGTTCCACTTACAATTTCATTCTTATTTGGATTATATTGTGCTGTCTTATAATAGATTAATAATTTAAATATTCCTGTAAGTACTAACAAACCGCCTATTATGTATATTACAAATTTTACAACCCCGTTAGGATTAGTAAAAAGTATTATACCTAATAGAAAAAATAATATTGCATTAAACAAAGATTCACCCATATTATAAGTTTTTATTTCAATTTTTTTCATAATACCTCCTACTGATAAGATAATTATATATTAAACCTAAAAAAATGTATAGCAATAATTAACAATAGATTAATAGTAAAATTAAAATGGCTTGACAAAATATTACAAAATTATATTTATTTACTGAGAAATGAAAGAAATTATGATACAATTAAAACAGGAGGATTCTTATGAAAGATATTAATTTTTTAAGAAATAGTAATGTTGATGTAGATAAAAGTTTAGAACTTTTGGGAGATATTGATACTTACAATGATATTCTAAAAGAGTTTTTAAACGGTTCAAAAGAAAAATTAGAATTACTTAAAAAGTATAAAGATATTAATGATTTAGCAAATTATGCAATATATGCTCATTCATTAAAAAGTGATGCAAGGTATTTAGGTTTTAGTTATCTTGCTGAACTTAGTTATAACCATGAAATTGAAAGTAAAAAGGGTAATTTCGAATATATTAATAATCATTATGATGAATTAATTAAAGAAGCAAGCAGTGTTATTAGTTTAGTAAGAGCTTATTTTGAAGATGAAAGCGATAACGCTCAAAGTTTGATTAATAATTCTAGTAATGATAATAAAAAAGCGATATTGGTGGTAGATGATTCTAGCATTATTAGAAATTTAATAGAAAAAATGGTAAGTAGTGAATATACAGTAATATCAGCGATTGATGGTCAAGAAGCAATTGCTGAAATAAGTAAAAATAAAGATGTTCTAGTAGGAATGTTATTAGATCTTAATATGCCTAATATGAATGGTTTTACAGTACTAGAGTACTTAAAAGGTAATAATTTATTAAAAGAAATTCCTGTTGTTATAATTACTGGAGATGATTCTAAAGAAACAGTATATAAAGCTTTTGATTATCAAATAGTTGATGTTTTAGCTAAACCTTTTAATGAACGAGATGTAAAAAGAGTAATATCGGCAATGATTATGTACAAACAAGAATAAATTTATAAAACCTAGTAGCGGTTAACTATTAGGTTTATTTTTTCTTAAAATTTTAATATTTTTTTCTCTAGATTCTTGCCTAGTAAAAAATTCATCGATTATATTTTTTATAATTTTGAATTCTATTTTAGCCTTTTCATCAAAATCTAGCACTTTGCCATCAATTATTTTTTCTCCATCAAATATTATATACCAATTATCTGCAGTAAATATGATGCTGTTTTCGTCTATTTTTACATTTTTATATTCTTTGTTGTTTAAATATGAATTGATACCGTTAATTTTATTTACTTTATCCATAACGTTTTTATTTTTGGCACTAGCAACGATAAGTCTGTTTCTTTTTCTTTCATATAAAGCCGGTACGTCTTTTGGTTTAATTTCTTCAGGTGTTAATTCTTTATCTTTTGCTTTTGCCATACAAATTAATGGATAGCAACCGTAATCAGTGTAAAAATAGTTATCGGTTACTGATTCATCTAAATAAAGGGTATTTTTTATGAAATTATGCCAATCTTCGCTTTCATTATCCATTGGATGAGAATTTATTTTTTGGCAAACATCTTCTGGAACATTAGAACTTGTATTTTTTAAAGCATAACTTTTTGTTACAAATACAAAATCAATTTTGCACTCTTCTGATTTATTGTTTTGCGATGTAGTGATAATATCTTCACAGGCTTTTTTAAACGTTTCAATAATTTCTTCTTTTTCGCTTTCACAATTTCCTAAGTATATATCTCCAAATTTATCATAAACTGTTCTTAATTGATTTATAAAAACGCAATTTCCGTTTCTAAATCCGGAAGCTCGGCCAATGAACTCTCCATCATGATTGGTTATCTTTATAATAAAACCATTTTTATCAAGAGCACAGTAGTGTAGGAAATCATTATCATTGCCATCTATCCTAAAACAGGCATCAGTCTTTGCGCCAGTAAGAAGTATTGATTCATCTTGTGAATCATAGATGGAATAGTTGTAGTTATTGTTTTCTCCGTTTACAAATGGGACAGTTGACATAGTTTTCGTTGGCATTTTACTCACTAGTTCTTTTGCCATTAATACTATTGTTTTAAAATCTTTATTTATAAAATAATCATTTTGACATAAACTAGCAATAATTTCCTTTCCTAAGATAGCAATAGATTCCCTATCAGAATACTCACTTATTTTGCTGACAGTGATTAAATCTTTAAAATTTGATAAATCAAAATTAAAATCTTTAGCTAAATCAGTGATATTTTTCATATTATTTATTAATTTTATTATTTCATCTTTCGAAAAGTCATCTTTCATGCAGTAAGGCTCTTCATCATGGATAAATAATAATAACCAAATAAGACTATTATTTACAACAATATTGATGAGATTTTTAAAGGATTCATCATCTAGAAAACTGTCAGGGCAAAAACCATTAGTGAAATCAGTGCAGGCATGAAAAAAATCTATTAAAGAATAGTTATTGAAAAAATATTTGTCATCAAATTCAAAGTATTCATCTGTAAATGGTAGTTCTTTTTCGAGTGAGTCATCTAAAAGAGAATCTGTATCTATTTTTGTGTCAACCTTTAATTCTTTTGCTTTTTGCATAATCTCTTTTTTGATATGTTCAAATATTTGCTTTTGTTGTCTATAACTTTCAAATACTTTTATTGCAGCGTTATCAAAAACTACACCATTATAAATATATTTTTTACTATTATTATCATAGGTTATTATATTTCTATAATTAGTTAGTTCCATATCATCGTATTTTATATAATTATTATTTAATCTACTTATTAGTTTAATAGCTTTTTCATATTTTAGATAATCTTCATAATTTTTAGGGCTGGGAATAATGCTATCTATTTTGGAATATCCCAAAATAATAAAACTATCTATCATTTTTTTAATTTTATTGTTATCGATAATTTGCCCATATTTTTCGTAGATACCATTGATAAAGTTGTGAATTTCTACATTATTTTCTGTATATAATTCACTAAATTTCTCTTTTTGCCTTTTTTCGATTATTTTTTTAGTAATAAGGGGATTATCTAGTCGTAAAATGAAATATTTACTAATCCATGACTGATAATTTTGTAACATTTCCTTTTTAAAGTTTTCTTTACTTTTGGCTATGTATAAAGCAGACATCTTTGAAATAACATTTTGTGGATATACTATTTTTTCTAGTTTGTCAGCTATTCTACTGTGATAGATGTTAAAATAATCTTTCATAGCTTGGTACAAATCATCGAATTTATTGTCTAGTACTAGTCTTAATTCAAAAGTGAATCTCATGCTTTCAATGGCTTCTTCAAAACCTTGACAATTTCTTAATTGTGAACAAATCTTTTCGAAAATATTTTGGAGATACTCTTCGTTCTGTTTTCGTTCTTCAATCCATTCTTTTTCTATCAACATTTGAAAGACAGAATTGAATGAACTGATTGTTGGTAAAGTATTTAGAGCAACGTTGTACATTTTAGTAAAACGATCAATATAGGTTTCATCCTTTTGCCTTTCATTTTTACCGAAAATTTTAGCTTTTCTAAAAAAAAGTTTCATATTATCTTCATCTAGTATGTTATTAATTGATGATTCCATAATAAATGGATTACACAAAAGCTCGTTTTCTTCCAATAATAATTTAAAAATAGCAGGGTGCTTGCATATTTTTTTACTTATTAAAGATATCTGTAAATTATTGCTTTTAATTGTGTTTAAAATCATTTTTAATGTGTTATCATCTTGTTTTAATTCATTATTATTGATAGCAGTATCAATAGCGCTCTCAATTAAATTTTCAATTTCTTTCTCGGTGAATGCACTCCAGTTTACATATTTTATTGAATTGATATCCGATTTTATAGAATTTAATGCAATTAGATAATTTCCCTTTAAAAACTCAAAACTACAATCTTGAAGAATTATTTTTTCTGCTAAAGCTATTTTAGTAATGTATTTTTCTAAATCTTTGGGAATGAGCTTTGAAATTATACCACTATCTTCCATTATTGACTTAATTGTTTCGGAAAAGTTCACTTTTGTCTTCCCCCTTAAAAATTAGTTCATATAATATCATAAAATGTAAATTTTGAAAATAGTTTTTATCTTAAAAATAGTTAAAGATTAATTCGTTGACTTTAAGAAATTGGAGTAATAAAATATTATTGAAAGGATTGGTATGAAAATGAGGAAGATATCATATTTATTATTTATTTTTGTTGTTTTTGGCTTCGTTATTAATGTAAATGCCGCAACCTATAATATTCCTATTACAGGATATGAGGATTATGATTGGGCAAATGATGCTTTAAAAGCTACGAATGAAGCAAGAGCAAAAGAAGGTTCTCCAGAATTAATAATGGATGAAAATTTACAAGAATATGCTATGCAAAGAGCAAGAGAGTTAGCTGTTTATTTTGATCATACAAGACCAGATGGAACTTTGGCATTGTCTGCTAAAATTACTCCTGACCCAAATGCTGAAAATATTATAGTAAATGTTAGCAATGGTACCTACGGTGTTAATGAAGGCTGGATGAAATCGTCAGGTCATAAAAAAAATATTTTAAATCAAAATTATAAATCTATTGGAATTGGAGCTGTAGCAGTAGATAACGGCGGTGGTGGTACATATTACGCTGTGCAAGTATTTTCTAGTGAAAGTGCCGTTAAGGTTGCAACTAAAAGTGGAAAGAACGAAACAACTGTTGCAGAGGTAGTAGCAGATTCTAAGTATATTAACGATTATAGATTAAGTGCTCCTCTACCTTCTTTGAATACAGCTAATAGTCATTATTATGTAGGAATTGGTGATACTTTCGAATTTAGAAAAGTTTATTATACAAATTCTGATAGTTATAGTAGTTTAATTCCAGCTTCTTCGCTTCAATACAAAAGTAATACGCCTGCAATACTTGACATTAGAAATGGTAAATTAACAGGTTTAAGTGAAGGAGAAGCAACTTTTGTAACAACACTTTTTGGAATGACTAAAACATATTCTATTGATGTTGGTTACTTATTAGATACTTTTGAAATAGGTACACAGAACATGAAAGTAGGAGAGACTAGGCCAATCGAACCTATTATTACGCCTAGTAATGCTACTATATATTCTATCGATTATACATCAAATTCTCCAACTATTGCTAATGTCGAAGATGGCAAAATCGTTGGAGTAGGTGAAGGAACTGCTAAAATTAAAGTAACAGGGATAGCTATAAATAAGAAATTTACTACGGAATTTACTGTAAAAGTAACAAATGAGCCTACTCAAGTTTCGTCTATCCATATCGAGGAAGGAAATAAAGTTTTATTGATTGGTAAAAAATTACAGTTTACAGCTACATATTTACCAATTGATGCTCCAAAACCAAACTTTACTTGGGAGACTCTAGATTCTGGTGTTGCTACAGTCGATTCTGATGGACTATTAACCGCTGTTGGTAATGGAAAAACTAAGTTGATAGTAAAATTTGGAGATTTATCTGATTCTGTCGATATTATTGTTAAAGAATATCTTAAAGGAGATATTAAAAAAGATGACGCTGTCAATGTTTTAGATGTAAAAAAAGTGTTATCTATGACTGTTGGTACAGAACTTGCAACAGATGAGGACCTTACTCGCGGTGACATGGATGAAAATGGTAAAATTGAAGCAAATGATGCTGTCGAAATAATGCGTATTTACTTAAATCAAGCTTAAAAAAGAATGATTATAAATGAAGAGAAAATTGGTTTTTAAAAAGAAATATAAAATAGTAATTATTAATATTATAATTTTCTTGCTATTT
>CANQHY010000024.1 GCA_947623975.1 uncultured Bacilli bacterium | reverse complement strand
CCATTTAGTACTTCCTGCTACTCTTTCAATATTTTCATATTCTAACCATTTAGTCTTATATCCCACAAAACTAAACAATCCTTTTGAATATCTATTGTATTCCTTCAAAGACAAAATCGAATCCACCATCTGTCTAGTCATAAGGCGAAAGTCTCTAGCACCATCGACCATTTCTACTTTAGACATCCTATTGATAATCTTATAGAACATTCTGGCAAAAAAGCTTCTAATAGGGGGCTCCCCTTTTCTTGTAACTCTTCTAGTTCCAACACAATCGTATCCCTCTTCGACAATTCCTTTGTACATCTCTTCTAAAAGAGCTGGTGGATCTTGTAGATCGGCATCCATCACTGTTACATAATCACCACTTGAATATTCAAGCCCTGCAAGCATAGCAGCTTCTTTTCCAAAGTTTCTCGAAAAGGAAATATATCTTACTTTTTTATCACTTTCAGAAAATTTTCTTAAAATATCTAAAGTACTATCACGCGATCCATCATTTACGAATATATACTCGAAATCTAAATAAGACATTTTCTTTTCCATCTTTTTAATCTCTTTATAAAAAAGTGGAAGTGACTCTTGTTCATTATAGCAAGGAACAACAATTGATATTATTTTTTTCATATTAATTTTTAACCTTCTTTTCTATTTTTTCAAATATTCCAAAATACCTGACGTCTAACTCTTTATCATCTGGTATTTCATAATATTTTTTAAAATTTTTTTCTTGATACTGCTCAGTAGGATTATATCTATACAACAAATAAAAGGGATTAGATTTTATTTCAATAACAGAACAATCTTTATCTAATTGTTCTTTGATGTAATTATTCCTTCCTACATCTAGATATTTAGTCATTCCAAAAATCGTTACATAATAACCTACTAGCAATACTGTCAAAACAGTAGTTAATTTAGGAAATAATGTGACATCTAACTCTTTTAACAACAGTGAGATAACAGCTACTAAGAAAAGTATTATAAATATTGTATTTCCTTCACTCCAAAGTGGTGATACAAACACCAAAATTCCCATAATAAGACTCATTAAACCAAATAATTTAAAGAAACTTTTCGTTCGTCTATTTTCTATAAATTTTAGAATGCTTAAACCCAATAAAACTATATACGCTATAAAAAAGAATATATAATACCAATTTTCAACAGCGAAAACGCCAAAATATTTATCAATAATAAGATTTAAATTAACTGGCGAATAATAAGTAAAATTATAAGCAAGTGAAAAAACAAGTATTATATCAAATAATGTTATGACAACTCTTTTGTAAAGGAAATCTTTAAGAACACCATTAAGGTAATAATCAATTGGTATTGCCCCTAGCAATATCAAAACAATATTTCTTGAAAAAACAGTTTCAATATATCTAGTTGTCTTATTAAAAAAAGTAGCTGTACCAAAAGAAAAGAACGGTTTTTTTAAACTGACAAAAGAAAGGACTATTAATAATATGTCTAATAAAATAAGAAATATATATGTTTTACTAATATTTTTTTTCTTTATTAGGCTAACAATATAAAAAATGATATTACCTAAAAGAAATACTACTGCTATGTGAATTGATGACAACATTATTAGTATCGAAAATAATGATAAATACAAGTGTTCTTTCAAACTAAAATGATAGTCGTCTTTTCTAAAAATTAAAAAGAAATAAATAAAAGTTAAAATTGCTGGGAAGGTATAACTCACGGTTGACGTAACCGATACATAATTTCGTGAAAATGTAATAGTACTTACTAAAAGACTACCTATAAAAGGTAATAAATAAAACAATTTATTTTTAACATACCCCAACATATAGTTGCAACAATAAACAAAACTACTCATTAAAAGAGCAAAAAGAAAATTGAAGAAAAATTTGTTATAGGATAATAAATTAATTAAAAAACCACTAATAATTCTTCCATCAGCAATATTTACATTTTGTATACAGCTTGCTATTCCTTCTTTTCCTATTAAATAACTAGCCCAATCTTCACCACTCAATGGACATAAAGTACAAATTATGAAGAAGAAAAGAAAGCTACCTATAACTATTTTATATTTAAAATCTATTACTTCTAGTCTTTCTTTCATACTGCACCTCTATATATTATCGATATAATCCTCTATATGATTTATTAAATTACTAGTGTTGCTTATAAATTTTCTCGGTTTAAAACTTTTAGCTTTTTCAATCATTTTTCCAAGTCCATTTAAATCTTTTAATCCCATTATATACTTATCTTTACTAAATTTTTCAACAATTTGTATCTGGTGATCATTTACGTGTTCTTTATATTTAGCAAGACGCGGTACAGCAATTACTTTCTTACCTCTAGTTACACCAGCAAGTATCGAACCAACTCCGCCATGAGTTATTAAAAGGTCGCACTTACTAATTAATTCATCAAATTCTTCTTGTGGTATTAAGTCTAGTATTTCCATGTTTTTACTTTCATATTTGGTACTTCCAGCCTGGACTATAACTTTATCATTTATCGTTTTCTTTTCTATTTCATGATCCACTGCTTTTAAAAGTCGTTCAAAAGTTTTATCCTGTGTACCAAGCGTTATTAAAATCATCAGTAAATCATCCCCCAATATTTTGCTTTCGGATATAATTTTAACATACTTTCCCACTGAACAATGAACAAATCGGCAATATGATAAACCAATCTTCCAGTAACAGTCTTAGTTTTCATGTTAGCAAGTGTCTCAATATAAATAACTTTTCGCCCTGCAAGGTGTGCTATACAACACATTGGACCTGCTGTATGTGATCCAGTAGTAATTACGACATCAGGCTTTATTTTAAGGAAAAAATATAGACTTTTAAAAGAATTATAAATAAGCTTAAAAGGATATATCAAAATATCTTTTTTTGTTCCGTATACTAAAAAATTGACCCTACCTGGATATTTTTCCAAAAGTCCCATATTAGATTTAGTTTTTTCTGTTATTATGTGATAATCATACTTTGAAAACATCGGAGAAAGTCTTAACATTTCTGACAAATGTCCTCCTGTAGATGATATAAATAAAACTTTTTTTTGTTTATTATCTTTTTTCATAAATTTCCCCCGCATAAGAAATTTCTATTCTCACAAACAAATTATAGCATACAACTATAAGTTTTACAAAAAATATAAGAGTTCTACAAAATTTCTAACCATTTTTTGGTTATTTCTTCTGAAGAAAATTTTAGTGATTTTTTATAAGCTGCTTGTCCAAACTTTTTTCTTTTTTTATCGTTTTTCATAAGTTCTTCAAGCTTTTTAGCAAATTTGTCTGGATTTCTTTCTTCTATTACATAACCATTTATTCCATCGTCTACAATATCTTCTACTCCACTGTCAGTTTTATAGGCTACAACAGGAATTCCATAACTAAATGCTTCCAATAAAACCATAGGCAATCCCTCACTTAAACTAGTCATGACAAAGATACTGGATTTTTCTAGCACTTTCATAGCGTCTTCATTTTTCATCTGTCCTAAAAGATGAAAATTATTTAGTTTCTTATTATTTACCAAAGATAAAATGACATCCCTTTGATCACCATCTCCAATAACATTAAACTCTAACTCTTGACATCTTTCTGCTATTTCGACCATCTGATCTAATCCTTTTATTTTTACAAGGCGTCCAATACTTATAACTTTATTTCCATCTAAATTAGATAGTAAATGCTTATTTTCAACTAACATATTAGGTATACAAACAACTTTCGTCTTTGAATTCTTCTTTAAAAAGCTACTGTAATCTTTTTTTAGACCTTCTGTTAAAACAACCAAATAATTAATGTTATCGTAACAATTTCTAATCGTTTTTATATAGTTCTTTTCATTTCGATGGTGGCGATGTTCTACAGCAATTTTCTTACTATTATAACTACCATAACGGCTAAGAAGAGATGAAA
Organism: uncultured Bacilli bacterium; assembly: GCA_947623975.1. GTDB lineage: Bacteria > Bacillota_I > Bacilli_A > RF39 > UBA660 > RUG13868. The sequence continues at coordinate 11,230 of CANQHY010000024.1, read as the reverse complement.
ACTCAACTCTTGTCGATATAATTATCCTACATTTTGATTCTTCTAGATAATCTATCATTAAACTACTTTTTAAAAAAGTAACTTTTATACTATCGTAAATATCAATAAATAATTTTTTTATTTTTTTATTTTTAAAATAATCACAATTAATACTAGAAAATAATCTTTTTAAATCGAACTCTCTAAGCATTTTCTTATACTTTAAAGTTCTTTGGGCTATATCGTTATCTATCAAATATTTAATCTCTACATTCTTATCGATATCATATAGAACTTTATCTGATAACTTGTAGGCTACAACTAATTCGACATCAAAATCTTTAGAAAGAGCATTTGCTGTGTTAACTGTGGCTTTTTCGATTCCACCATTTCCTAAATGAAGAGCCAACATAGCTAATTTTTTATTATTTAACTTTCTGTTATTTAAAGTTATTTTCTCTTCGACGATAGCCTTTATAATACAAAGTAAAATCGTCAATACAATCGTAGCAGAAAGAGTATGGAAAGCTGTTATAACTAGAAAATCCGCTATAGAAATAGCAAATAAAATCAAAATTTCATATGGCCTATTTTTACTTTTTTGACTTAAGTTAACCTCTTTTTGCATTAGTACAAAGATAGGAACAAGATATAGTATTAAGCAAATAATATTTATTAGCATATTGCTTGTTCTATAAATAAATATGCTACTAGAAAAAGTTGAAGATAACAAAATATTTTGAGCGTTACTTTTAGTAAATAACAGACAAATAATTAATAATAACAACATAACTAAAGGTCTATTCTTATCTTCTTTAATCTTAATAACATAATATATAAAATAGACTAACAATATTGATATTAACATCACAATTAATGTTCTATTTTCTAAAACTAATATTGTCAAAGTTGTAATAAACAACAAAATAAAATTAAAGATAGTAACTCTTTTTCCTAATCTACTTATGATGACAGGATACAGCAAAATAAGTAATTCACCAATGAGTAAGTTGCAGTCTATACTAAGTAAATTTCTAAAAAAGAAAGATACTATTAAAAGTGGAAATGTTACGAAAGTAAGAAACTTTAAAGCTTTTTTTCTATCGAAAAATATGTTTCTAAAAAGATAATCTCCAAACAAAAAAGTTATAGGAAAATACAAATAATCTGTTACACAATCTTTATTTTTAACAGTTAAACCGTAAATAATAGCAAATACAAATAACAAGATAAAATATGTTAAATATTTATAGCGGTCTTTTTTAGTAGTTTTACTTAAAATATAACAAAGTTCATAGATAATAATTAAAGCTTTTATTATAAAAGAAAAAGTAGAATTCACTGGGATAAAAGCAAATATAACTATAAGTATTTGTAATAACGCAAAAATTATTCGCAATATTTTAGTTTTTTCCATGATAACACCTCAAATACTATTTTAACAGAATTTTACATTTTTTTTAAGTTTTTGTTTGGTTATATGCAAAATTTTGCTTATTACCAATAAAGGACAAATAAAATGTCAAAATATGTATAATATTTGCCTTTAATTGTGAAAGATTAGTCACATTAATAGACTGTTTTATCCTTATATTATATAATTAATTTACTAAAGTGATGATGGAGGTAATGCACATGAAGAAAAGAAAAGGAATATATGCCTTATTTACGTTAGCAGCACTTAGTTTTTTAAATCCTGTTTTTGCAAGTTCCAAAACGGTTGGAAAAGTTGCAGCTGATCCAGGATTAGTATTAAGAAAAGGACCTGGGGTTTCACAAGAAAAAATTATTACTATGCCTTATGGGTCAGACGTCACTATCTTATCTTACGGAAAAAAAGGTGACGGTTGTGTTAACGAATGGGTAGAGTTAATATATCAAGATGAAGCAACATCTTATAAAGGATTTGCTTGTTCTTTTTACTTAGAAGATGTAAAAACTATTGAAGATGAAAACGATAATCCTAGTAAAGATGATGATAATGAAAAAGAGGAAGATAAAGAGGATAACGAAAATAACGAAAATAGTGAAGATGAAAAAGATAAAGAAAGCGAAGATAACGAAAAAGACAAAGAAAAAGATGATAATGAAGAAGAAAAAACTCAAGGTTCAATTATGAAAGAAATGACTGATGAAGAATTTGATTCTTATCTTAATAGTCAAGGATTTCCCGAAAGTTATAAAGTAAAATTAAAAGAATTACATAAACTTCATCCAACTTGGGTATTTAAAAGTGTTAAAACTAGATTTTCTTGGACAGATGCAATGAAAGAAGAAAGTGCCGTTGGCGTTAGTTTATTAAATGTAAATGGTAGTGCTAAAGAAGCTGGACTTGAAGGATACTTATCTACACAACCGGGAAATTACGATTATGCTACAGATACATTTCATGCTCATGATGGAATTTATTGGTTTCAAGCAAATAATGAAGCTATCGCCTACTATTTAGATCCAAGAAATTTCTTAAACGAACAAGGAATATTTATGTTCGAAGAATTATTTTATGTTGAAGCTTATCAAAAAGAAAACTTAGTTGATGCTGCTCTTTATTCAGCATTTATGAAGCAATTTACTCCTTACTTTATGGAAGGGGGAAAAACTTACAATATCTCGCCAATATATCTTGCTTCCCTTTCTCGTCAAGAAGTAGGAACAAGTGATAGTAATATCGTAATAAATGGAAGAGCTGGTGTATTGTCTGACGGAATAGATTATACAGGCTTCTATAACTTTTATAACTATGGAGCTTCATCTTCCCCAGATCCAAAATTAAAATCACTTCAAACTGCCAGAGCTTACGGTTGGAATAGCCAAAAAACCGCAATTGTCGAAGGTGCTTATCTCGTATCACAAAACTATGTAAAAGCCGGACAATATACCCCTTATCTTCAAAAATTCAATGTAGCAAATGACGCTACTAAAGGAGTTTGGCATCAATGGGAAACTAATATTTCTGCTAAAGCCTCATCTGCAATTACTACTTATAATTCATATAAATCACTAGGAGCATTAGACGAAGAATTTTCTTTCTATATTCCAATATTTGATAATATGCCAGAATCAACTAGTCTTCCTAATCTAGGAAATCCTAACAACTGGTTAAAAGAATTAAAGGTAAATGGGCAACTAGTTACAAACTTTAGTGGTGGAACTTTAGAGTATAAAGTTACCGTTCCTTATAGCGAACAAATAGAACTTTCTGCCACAACCGTAAACGACAAAGCTACTGTTTCAGGTCTTGGAACAAAAGAATTAACAGATGGAAATAACATTTTTGAAATAACAGTAACTGCTCAAAATAAAGCTACTAAAACATACAAAGTAACCGTTGTAAGAGAAGAAAAGCCAAAAGTAGATATTACCCCTAGTGAACCACCAGAGCAAGATGAAGAAAAAGATAAAAATCCTAGTGAGTCAAAACCACAGGAAAATCCAAAAGAAGAAATTAAAACAACTGTCAACGACGTATTAAAATCTAGTGGTTTTAGCTATGATGATAAATACCTTTGGAACCTTACTTTAACTACTAATGTCGATGGTATTATAAATGCACTAACTAAAGAATACAAGATTGCTAGCATAAATATATCTAACAAAAGCAATCAAGCTAAAAACGAAGGAACTATTGTAACAGGAGATAAAGTTACTATTGCCATAAATGGTGAATCTAAAACATTAGAAATTGTTATATATGGCGATACTAGTGGTGATGGTAATATATCTGCCATTGACCTATTAAATGTTCAAAAACACATTTTAGGCTACACTACTCTTCTTGGTCCTTACGAAAAAGCAGCCGATGTTAGTAAAGATGGCAAAATAGCTGCTATCGATCTATTAAACATTCAAAAACATATCTTAGGATATCTAAACATAAGTCAAAAATAATAAGGAGGAAAAATGAAACAATTAAAAAATATAACTCTACTCCTAATTTTTTCAATAGTTACCTTATTTGGTAGTATGGAAATATGTGATGCAGCAAATGCAAGTGTATCAATTACTAGCAGTGCCTCACAATTAGTAGTAGGAAACAATGTTACGTATAAAGTAACGGTATCATCTTCTAGCCCACTTGGAGTTTTAAATTACAGCTTTAATTATGATACCTCTAAGCTAACTTTGGTTGACGGTACGTTAAATGCCGTTCCGTATTTTACAGGTACAGAAAAATCAGCTACTTATACTTTCGTATTCAAAGCTAAAGCAAGGGGAAGTGCCACAGTATCTTTTACTTTAAATGAAGCGATAGATTTCGATGGGACAGCTTTTAATGTTCAAAAGACAACTAGTAAAACAGTAAATATAATAACGCAAGAAGATATAGAAAAAAGTTACAGTACAAATAACTATTTATCTAGTCTTAAAGTCGACAATTATAACATAACTCCTGATTTTAATAAAGATAAATCAGATTATACCTTAACAGTTGAAAATAATGTAAGATCAATTAACATATCTGGTACTAAAGAAGATTCAAAATCATCTGTAACAGGACTTGGAAATCACGATTTATCAGAAGGAGCTAACAAAATAGAAATTAAAGTAACAGCACAAAATGGTAGTACTAGGACCTATACTATAACAGTTACAGTAAAAGAACTAACCCCTGTCGAAGTAGAAATAGATGGTAAAAAAATGAATGTTGAAAGAAAAAGAGAAAATTTAACATCTCCAAATTCAACATACGAAGAAACAACAATAAAAATAAACAATGAAGATATCCCAGCATTTATAAACACAATAACTGATGTAACCTTAGTAGGTCTCAAAGACGAACTAGGAAATATTAATCTCTATATGTACAAAGATGGTAGCTACTCTCTTTACAATGAATTCTCATCTAATAAAATAACAATTACTGAAGCAAGCACTAATAATCCTCCAGAAGGATATAAAAAAGTAGAATTAACAATTGATGAAAAGAAAATAACTGCTTATCAAAAAAAACAATCATCTAACTATTATTTAGTTTACGCTACAAATATAGAAAATGGTCTTACTAGCTGGTATCAATATGATTCAAAAGAAAAAACTTTTCAATTAGTTAATAAAGATTTCGATAATGAACTTAGTAATATGAAACAAAAGAACAAGTATTATGAATATATGATTGTAGGATTGGGTATCATATTAGCAGTTACATATGTTTCAATATTAGTATCAACTGTTAAAAAAGATTCCAAAAAAGGAAACAAGAAAAAGAAGAAATATGACGACTTTAAAGAACATTTTGACAAGGATGAACTTGCTAACGATGATTTAGATGATAATATTGAAACTAATGAAGATACTATTTCTCTTAAAAAAGAAAAAACAAATAATAAAAAGAAATAGATTCTTCTTTTTATTTTAATACTTATAAATGGTTGGAGGAATTATGAAAAAGAAGAAGATAAACATTGATGCCATTATATCAGTAATTTGTATCGTACTAAGTATATACTTAATCTTTTCAATATTGAAATTTCACGAAATAGAAACTCTAATTAGATATATTATTATCGTTATTATATTACTTTTTGACATTTTTATCATAAAAAGAATGCTAACTAAAACAAAGCAAAAGGGAAAAAGAAAAAAAGAAAAAAAGAAAAATTATAGAGTTATCTTAATTATTGTAAGCGCAATATATATAATGTTAAGTATAGTGTTAAACACATTATATTCTTATGTTGGTAAACTTAACAAGAATGTAATTTATTCTAGTAGTCTTGTTAGTTTAAATGAAACTGAAGAAGTGGATTTAATTACGGTTAAAAATAAGAAAATAGGAATAATATCAGATAATGGCAGTGATAAAGGATACGACTTAGCTAAAGAAATAATTAAAGAAGAAGGACTTAATAAAAATAATGAATTAGTTTCCTATGACAGTTATGCTGGTATAATATCAGCACTATTAGAAAAAGAAATAACCTATGGCTTTTTACCATCAAACTTTGCTGACGTTTATAGTACTTTTGAAGGCTTTGAAAATATTGGGCAAAAGTTAAAAATAATAGTTAGTACTGAAATGGAAGAATCAAAAAAGGATTCAGCACTACTAGGTAGTTCAAAAGACATCTCAGAACCCTTTACCATTTTACTTATAGGAATAGACTCAACTACTAGTAATTTAAAACAAGCCGATTCATTTAATGGTGATTCACTAATACTTGTGACATTTAACCCCAAAACACTTACAGCAACGATGTTAAGTATTCCAAGAGATAGCTACGTACCAATCGCTTGTTTCAACGGCCAATATGAAAACAAAATCACCCACTCTGCTTCTCGTGGTACTAGTTGTGTAATAAATACTATTCAAAATTTCTTAGATGTAAAAATCGATTATTATATGAAAATAAATTTCACTGGCGTTGTCGATTTAGTAAATGCCCTAGGTGGGGTAGAAATTGATGTTCCTTACAGTTTTTGTGAACAAAATAGCAAAAGAGAATTTGGCGATAAAATGATTTACGTTAGAGCTGGTAGACAAATATTAGATGGTGAACAAGCACTTGCCTTTAGTCGTAATCGTAAAAAGAATTCTGAGTTTTGTAGTAGTGAATGGACACAGGGCTATAGAGATGATTTCGTAAGAGCTAACAATCAACAGACAGTTATAAGAGCAATATTAGATAAAATGAAAAGTTTTTCAACAGTAACAAAAATAAAAGATATTCTCGATGTTCTTTCGGATAATTTAGATACTAATATGGATGAAGATACAATATTTTCGTTCTACAATATAGCAAAAGATGTTATGATATCATCTTCTAGTACCAATGTCTTAACAATTCAAAAATTATTTATCGATGGCGTTGGACAAACAATATACGATGAAAGTACTAGATTACATTTATGGAACTACATACCTAACACGTACAGTGTCAATGAAGTTAAAGATGCAATGAAAGAAAATCTAGGGCAAAAAGAACATCAATTAATAAAAAGCTTTACCTACTCTATCAAAGAAGGTTATACTGAGAAAGTAATTGGAGAAGGTCCATATTCTTTCTATCCTACTTATGATTTATTGCCTGATTTAACTGAAAAGAGTTTAGCCGAAGCACAAGCATGGGCTAAAAATTTCAATCTAAAAATAAACGTTGAATATAAAATTAACAATAATGTAACAGAAGGATTAGTCTTAGACCAAAATTATCCAGTAGGAAAAAGAATAGACAAAATAGACGATGGAACCATTACTTTAACTGTTGCTAAACACGAAGAAAAAAACGAAGAACCAAAAGAAGAATTAACAGACTGCCTAAATGAACAAGATAATAAAGTTTGTATATTACCAAATTTTATTTCTCAAAAAAAAGAGGACGTTGTATCTTGGGTAAATAAATTTTCAAATACAATAGCAATATATTTTGAGTACGAAGAATCAGATAAAAAAGCTGGAACAATTATTGAACAATCGATAAAAGAAGGTACAAAAGTAAAAGATATATTAGAAAAAAATACAACATTAATAATAAAAATAGCTAAAGAAAATAATTCATAACAAAAAGTTAAAGATTTGTATTAAATACAGATCTTTTTCTTAACATTTTTTTACTATATGACAAGTGGTTTTCGACAAAATTATAGACAAAATAGATAAAACATTGTATAATTTCTTAGTTAGTTCTTTAAATCAAAAGAAAGGAGAATTTATGAGTAAACAAACAAACGATACTAAAATTATTATTTTAGGAGGTTTGGGCGAAGTTGGTAAAAACATGTATTGTGTAATGCATGGTAACGAAATTATTATTATCGATTCGGGTATAAGTTTTCCAGAAGGTGGTCTTCTCGGTATAGATTATATTCTACCAGATTTTACTTTTTTAAAAGAAAATCAGGATAAGATTAAAGCTTTAATAATAACTCATGGTCATGAAGACCATATAGGGGGTATTCCCTTTTTAGTACAATCATTAGAAATACCAGCTATATACGCCCCAAATCAAGCTAAAGAATTAATTGCATTGAAATTTGAAGATAAAAACATTAGGTATGATAATTTATTCGTTTATAATGATCAAACAGTAATAAAATTTGATAATATTCAAGTTGAATTTTTTAGAACTACTCACTCTATTCCTGATTCGCACGGAATCTTAGTAAAAACACCCGATGGTAACATTGTAACCACTGGTGACTTTAAATTTGATTTTACTCCAATTGGACCAATGGCTGATTTACACAAAATGGCAAGAATTGGAGATGAAGGGGTCGATCTTCTAATTAGTGATTCAACAAACGCATTAAATGAAGGTATAAGTATAAGTGAAACTAAAGTTGATAATGCTCTGAATGACATATTTGACAAGTATACGACGAGAAGAATTATCATTGCAACATTATCGAAACTTGCTACAATCATGGTCGAAAGATTTGCGTATTTGGAAGAAGTATGGAAAACAATATAAAAATTTCTATTGAAGGTGGATATATAAACCATGCCGATGTGTTAATTGAACCTGAAGAAGCTAATAACTTGAAACCAGGCGAAGTTACCATACTTTGTACAGGAAGCCAAGGTGAACCTCTTGCTGCATTATCGAGAATTGCAAATGGAACACATAAACAAATAAAATTAAGACCTGATGATATTGTTGTCTTTTCATCTTCACCTATTCCAGGAAATGCCTTATCAATAGGAAATACTATAAATAAGCTTTACTTACAAGGTGTTAAAGTATTCACAAATACCTCGCTTAACGAGATTCATACATCAGGACACGCTAATATGGAAGAATTAAAATTAATGATTAGATTAATAAAACCTAAATATTTAATGCCTTTTCATGGTGATTATCGAATGCTTAAAAGTCATGCTAATTTAGGTGTTGAGTGTGGTATTCCAAAAGAAAATACTTTTGTTTTGCAAAATGGAGATGTCTTAAGTCTTTCTAATCACGTTATAACTAAAGATACTCCTGTAGTAGCAAGCGATATTTATATTGATGGTAACAAGCTGGGTGAAATTAATAGTGCTGTTCTACGTGATAGAAAAATAATGGCAAGTGACGGAATATTAGTTGTAATAGCCAATATCGATATGAAAAAGCATGAATTACTAATTCATCCAAACATAACAACTCGGGGATTTGTTTTAATAAATGAAAATGAAGCATTAATAAAGAAAATAGAAAATATAGCCGAAAAAGTTATTACAGAAAAATTAAAAGAACCTAATGTAACATTCAATGATATAAAAAGTCAAATTACTACAGAATTATTTCCTTATATTTATGAACTAACGGGAAGGAAACCTATAATTCTACCAGTAATATTAGACATAAAAAAATAGAACTATAAAAAAATAGTTCTTTTTTAATTTATAGATTTAACTTTTTTAGATATTATTTCCCCATCTTTTATTAGTTCTCTATCTTTTTTTCTAGCATTAAACGCTTCAGTTATCAAATTTATACTAATGTGATCATCTTTGTAATCTTTCAAATACTCATCACTTTGTATAGAATCGATAAATTCATCTTTAAGATCATTTATATCTTCATCAGTCATAAAGACAAGATTCGCTCTTAAATAACATTGCTTTATAATACTTAATGCAGCAGTATCAGCATCGCTATAATCAATATCTTTAGTACCTAACAACTCATTAATATTATCCAAAGCTGCATTTATTGCCAAAGTACTGATATTTTTCTTATACTTTTCCGTTGATACTCCTAAAAAAGCTGCATTAAGCGTAGTATCAATATTTATGCATTCTGGTAAATCAAAATCATTTTCTACCAATTCATTCTCAATACAAGGATTTATAAAACTCTCTTTGTATTTATGATATATCAAACAATCTTTAATAGCAGGATCTTTATTAGTTTCAATTTCTTTATTAAGAAATACTTGAAAAGCTCTAGATACATCTTGACCAAATATTCTACCTTCTTCGAATTCTGTACGAATGGCATTTTCTATTTTTAAAGATGGGCTACTTATATGCGCTTTCTTCATTATTTCGATTAAACCAGAAGGAATAATTTCATACGTTGTACTAAAAAGTTTTGAATCATTATTAATAAGGTAATTTAAGAATCTTGTTGCCAACTGATCACTATTATAATCTACCATATCATCTTTACCAAGTTGCAATAATTTCCTGTCTAAAGAATCCCTAACGAAATCACCATTACTAACATAACATAAGAATTTTGAAAAACCAATGTCAATATTTTCATATTCGCTTTTTTCAACCTCTAGTGCTACTTTTAAATAATCTAATATTTTTTTATACTCGTCACTATCTTTATTACCATCAGCTTCTATTGCATATAATTTTGCGTATAAATCTAATACTGATAAAGATGTCATCGCTACTGAAGCTATCTTTTCTTCATCTTCAAAAGATATTTTGGCTAAAGCTGCATCGGAATTATTTTTTAAAATAATATAACGTTTTATTGCTTTATAGAAAGGTACAATTTCATCCCGACTAAGCTGTGAATATAAATCATCCTCTATTAATTTTAAACACATATCTTCTGATAATGGATTTGATTTTGAATCGCTTGAACTAATATTATCAAGATTTTTTTTAAATGATGCATACATTTTCCCATTTTTCATATACTCGCCATCAGTAATTTTGTGAATATTGTTACAAAATTCACTAATAGTGGCACTATCATTGGAAATCATTAACTCTTTGGCGTCTCTTGTATAACCGTAATAAAGTTGTGAATTTTTCCCCTGTGAATTTGTTGTTCCTGCTAATAAAACAGATTTTTCTGGATCAAAAATAACAGTAGAAAAATCTTCAGTACCTTTCATTTTTTGGAAAACATCATAAGAATATTTTTTATATGACTCCAATATAAAATGCTCTTTCTCCAACTCGCTGTCTACATCATCACTACTACAACTAGAAATAAGAAAAGTATAATTGTCCTTATCTGTAACTACATAATTTGCTATATCTTTTGGTGTTATTTTTGCAAATAATAAATTAAGATTGGAAAAAGGCATAGCTTTAATACAATATTTATTATTATCGTGTATTCTATTAGCTAATTTGTCCAAAATTTCTTTCTGTGGCGTCTCTTTCCCAACATATACCACAAAAATTTCTTTGTCTTCATCATTATTCATTTAAAATACCCCCATACCCCTAAAACAACGAAATATTATACTTAAAAGTTTAAATTTGTCAATCACAGAACAAAATGACTAAAAATAAATTTGAAAGTTCCCGCTTTTTTAAATGTGGGAACTAAGTCATTAAAATGAAAAATAACACATGATA
>CANQHY010000023.1 GCA_947623975.1 uncultured Bacilli bacterium | reverse complement strand
CGTAAAAGTATGGATTTACAAAGGAGAAATCCTTGAGGACAAAAAGGCTAAGGAGGTAATTAATTATGTTAATACCATCAAGAACTAAATATCGTCGTGTACATAGATTACCTTATGAAGGACATGCTAAAGGTAATACTGAGTTACACAACGGAGATTATGGTCTAATGGCAGTTGAAGGTGCTTGGATAACATCAAATCAAATCGAAGCAGCTCGTGTTGCTATGACTCGTTATATGAAACGTGGAGGAAAAGTTTTTATTAACATTTTCCCACATATGCCTTTAACTAAGAAACCTCTAGGTACTCGTCAAGGAAAAGGTAAAGGTAATGTTGAAGCTTGGGTAGCAGTTGTTAAAGCTGGTAAAATTATGTTCGAGATATCAGAAGTAACAGAAGATGTTGCAAGAGAAGCTTTGCGTCTTGCATCACATAAGCTACCAATAAAAACAAAGTTTGTTAGTAAAGAAAATGGTGGTGATATAAATGAAGGTTAATGAAATTAGAAATCTAACCACTGAAGAAATTTTAACTAAGATAAAAGAGACTAAAGAAGAATTATTTAACTTGCGTTTCCAACAAGCAACAGGTAATTTAGAAAAACCTTCAAGAATCAGAGAATTAAGACATCTTGTTGCAAGACTTAAAACAGTACTTCGTGAAAGAGAACTAGAATCTGGTAAATAGGAGGGGTGCATATGGAAAAGACAAATAGAGAATTAGTTGGAAAAGTAGTAAGTTCTGTAAACAATAAAACAATAACTGTATTAGTTGAGACTTATAAGAAACATCCATTGTATGGTAAAAGAGTTAAGTCTTCAAAGAAATATGCAGTTCATGATGAAGAAAATAAGGCAAAAGTAGGAGACGTAGTTAGAATAGTTGAAACAAGACCATTATCTAAAACTAAAAGATTCTACTTAAAAGAAATAGTAAAGGAAGCAGTTATTTTATAACTCTTAGGTGAAGGAGGATTAATTATGATTCAACAAGAAAGTCGTTTGAAGGTTGCTGACAATTCAGGTGCTAGAGAATTATTAGTAATAAGAGTACTTGGTGGAAGCAAAGTTAAAACTGGAAATATCGGTGACATAGTTGTTGGTACAATTAAAAATGCCACACCTAATGGAACTGTTAAAAAAGGAAAAGTTGTTAAAGCAGTTGTTGTTAGAACAACATTTGGTTTAAGAAGAGATGATGGTTCTTATATCAAATTTGATGACAACGCTTGCGTTCTTATTAAGGATGATAATAGTCCAGTGGGAACTCGTATTTTTGGCCCTGTAGCTAGAGAGCTTCGTGATAAGAATTTCATGAAAATAGTATCACTAGCTAAGGAAGTACTATAGGAGGGTATTATGAACTTAAAAGTTGGAGATAAAGTCGTAGTAATTGCTGGATCTAGTAAAGGTAAAGAAGGTAAAATAACAAAGACCTTAAGAGCTGAAAATAGAGTTATAGTTGAAGGATGCAATATAGTAAAAAAACATAAGAAAGGAAATGGACAAGAAACAGGTGGAATACTTGAAACAGAAGCACCAATCCATGTCTCAAATGTTATGCTAGTAGATCCAAAGACTAAAAAGAGAACTAGAATCGGACATACTATAGAAAACGGTAAAAAAGTTAGAGTAGCTAAGAAATCTAACGAAAAGATTGATTAGTAGAAGGAGGGATTAATTTATGAACCGCCTAAAAGAAAGATATTTAAATGAAATCGTTCCAAGTTTGATTAAAAAACACAATTATAATACGATAATGGAAGTACCTAAATTAGAAAAAATCGTTATTAATATGGGTGTAGGAGATGCTACAGGAAATTCTAAATTACTAGATGCTGCTGTTAAAGATCTTGAACTTATTTCAGGACAAAAGCCAGTTATAACAAAGGCTAGAAAATCAATTGCAGGATTTAAAGTAAGAGAAGGTCAATCTATCGGTTGTAAAGTTACTTTAAGAGGAGAAAATATGTACAACTTTATGGATAAGTTAGTATCTATAGGTCTTCCCCGTGTACGTGACTTTAGAGGTGTTTCACCTAAAGCTTTCGATGGACGTGGAAACTATACACTAGGAATCAAAGAGCAATTAATATTCTCTGAAATAGAATATGATAACGTTGTTAAAGTTCGTGGTATGGATATTGTTTTCGTAACAACAGCAAAGACTAACGAAGAAGCTTATGATTTATTAAGTGAACTTGGAATTCCATTTAGAAAGTAATTGGAGGGTAAATAATGGCAAGAAAAAGTATGATTGTTAAAGCTAATAGAAAGCAAAAATTTAAAGTACGTGAATATACTCGTTGCAAAAGATGTGGTAGACCTCACGCCGTTATGAGTAAATTTGGAATATGCCGTATTTGCTTTAGAGAATTAGCTTATAAAGGACAAATACCAGGAATTAAAAAATCAAGCTGGTAATTGGGAAGGAGGATTTTATATGGCTGTAGTAACTGATACAATTGCAGATATGTTAACTCGAATTCGTAATGCAAATTCAATGTGTTATACTGAAGTAGATGTTCCTGCTTCTAAATTAAAAATAGAAATTGCTAGAATTTTAAAAGAAGAAGGATTTATAAAAGATTATAAAGTAGTAGGTGAAGGTGTTAAAAAAGACATCGAACTAACACTTAAATACGGAAATAGAAAAGAAAGAGTAATTACTGGATTAAAGCGTATTTCTAAACCTGGATTAAGAGTTTATGTTAAGAATGATGAAGTACCAAAAGTATTAAATGGCTTAGGTATTGCTATTATTTCAACATCAAAAGGAATTATGACTGATAAAGAAGCTCGTAAACAAAATCTTGGTGGAGAAGTTTTAGCTTATGTTTGGTAATCAAAGTGTAAGGAGGCCTAAAGATGAGTCGTATAGGAAATAGAAAACTTGCAATACCTGAAGGTGTTACAGTTACAGAAGAAAACGGAATAGTAAAAGTTTCTGGACCTAAAGGAGAACTTACTACTAATTTAGTGAATGGTATTACTGTAAAAGTGGAAAATGGCACTTTGGAAGTTTTGAGAAAAGATGATACTTACAAATCATTACATGGTACGATGAACGCTAATATCAATAATATGATTGTCGGTGTTACAAAAGGGTTTGAAAAAGCTCTTGAAATAATTGGTGTTGGATATCGTTTCTCTCAAAAAGGTAATGTATTAGTTATAAGTGCTGGATATTCACATCAAGTAGAAATGCAAATTCCAACTGGTATTACTATTGAATTACCAAGTAATACAGAACTTACTATAAAAGGTATAGATAAAGAAAAAGTCGGAGAATTTGCAGCAAATGTTAGAAAAGTTAGACAACCAGAACCTTATAAAGGAAAAGGTATTCGTTATAAAGACGAACACATTATTCGTAAGGAAGGTAAAAAAGCTGCTTAAAATATAAGATAAGGAGAAGTTACTTATGATTAGGAAAGAATCAAGAAATGCTATGCGTGTTCTAAGACACGAAAGAGTAAGAAAAGATGTACATGGTACAAGTGCTGTTCCAAGACTTAATGTGTTTAGATCAAATTCAAATATTTTTGCACAAATTATTGATGATGAGACGGCAACTACATTAGTTAGCGCATCATCACTTGACAAAGATCTAAAATTAACTAATGGAAGCAATGTTGAAGCAGCTACTAAAGTTGGTGAAAAAGTAGCCGCTGAGGCAAAGAAAGCAAACATTAAAAAAGTAGTATTTGATAGAGGTGGATACCTATATCATGGACGTGTAAAAGCTTTGGCTGAAGCAGCACGTAATAATGGTTTAGAATTCTAGAAGGAGGGTAATTTATGCAAAATAAAAATAATGACCCAAAAGCAAAAACTTTAGAAGAACAAGTTGTTGAAATCAAGAGTGTTGTTAAAGTTAATAAAGGTGGTAGACAAAGAAGATTTTCTGCTACTGTTGTTGTTGGGGATAGACATGGTCAAGTTGGATTAGGTATGGGAAAAGCTAACGAAGTACCTGATGCAATTAAAAAAGCTATTCAAGACGCTAACAAAAATTTAATTAAAGTACCTTTAACAGAAGATAGAACAATTGCTTATGAAGTAGTTGGTACAAGAGGAGCTGCAAAAGTTTTATTAAGACCAGCAGCAGCAGGTACTGGAGTTATAGCAGGTGGTGCAGTAAGAGCTGTACTTGAACTTGCAGGAATTCGTGATATCTTATCTAAATCACTTGGAGCAAGAACTAAAAATAATATGGCAAATGCCACACTTAATGCCTTAAAACAAATCAAAACACCTGAACATATCGCAGAACTAAGAGGAAAAACTGTAGAGGAGATTTTAGGATAATGAAATTAAATGAATTAGAGAAAAATATCGGAGCTACACACAAAAAGAAAATAGTTGGTCGTGGTAGAGGAACAGGTTTAGGTAAGACAAGTGGTAAAGGTCATAAAGGGCAAAATGCAAGAAGTGGTGGCGGAGTTAGAACTGTATTCGAAGGTGGTCAAACACCATTATACAGACGTCTTCCAAAGAGAGGATTTAATAATTATAAATTCCAAATTAAATATGCAACTATAAACGTTAGCGATTTAAATAGATTTGAAAATGATACAGTAGTATCACCTGCTTTATTAAAAGAAGTAGGACTAGTTAAAAATCAACTTGATGGTATCAAAGTTTTAGGAAATGGAACTCTTGAAAAGAAATTGACTGTTCAAGCACATAAATTTTCAAAGACAGCAGTCGAAAAACTAGAAGCGACAGGAAGTAAAATTGAGGTGATGTAATGTGTTTCATACATTGAAACAATTATTTGCACCTACAAACAAAGATTTAAGAGCAAGAATATTATTTACACTAGGTGCATTAGCACTATTCATTATAGGAACTTATATTCAAATACCAGGAACTCCTAATTTGGATATGTCTTCTACCGCTTTTGGCACACTTAATGCCTTTACCGGTGGAGCTATGCAGAAATTTTCCATATTTTCATTAGGAGTTATGCCATATATTACAGCGTCAATCATCGTCCAATTGTTACAGATGGACATAATTCCCTATTTTAGTGAACTTAAGGATGAAGGACCTGTTGGTCGTCAAAAAATTAACAAAATTACAAGATATATGGGAATAATATTTGCTTTTATTGAAGGATTTGTATTTGCCATTGCCTTTTTAGGTAGCAATAAAAGCACATTGGATTATATGTATGTTGCAACTGTAATTACAGCAGGAACTGCTTTTCTATTGTGGTTAGGTGATCAAATAACTCAAAAAGGGTTAGGAAATGGTATGTCATTAATAATCATGGCAGGAATCATTGCAACACTTCCTTCGATGTTTGTAACAGCATTTGAAGAATTAATTTTGTCAGGTAATTATGGAAATATTCTTGGTATTGTAATATTTGTAATATTTGTAATAATATATTTCTTAGTAATAATTGGGGTTATTTATATGGAAGAAGCTGAAAGAAGGATTCAGATTCAATATGCCAATAAGTCTACTAGTGTATTGGGAGCTAATCAATCATATATGCCTATTAAAATAAATACGGCAGGAGTAGTTCCAGTAATATTTGCATCTAGCTTACTTACAATACCTGCAGTTATTGCACAATTCGTAAAAAAAGAAGGATTTACAAATTTTGTTAGTAAATATCTAACATATACTAAACCAGTAGGTTTTATAATATTTGTAATATTGATATATTTCTTTGCTTATTTTTATACATTTATTCAATTAAGACCAGAAGAACTTGCAAAGAATCTAAAACAGAATGGTGGATTTATTCCAGGAGTAAGACCTGGTAAGGACACCGAAGATTATATTTCGAAAGTATTATCTAGACTTACAGTTTTTGGTGCATTATTCTTAGTTGTTATTTCAGCACTACCAATAATATTCACAGCTGTTACAGGACTATCTTCAACTGTTTCTGTTGGTGGTACTAGCTTACTTATCGTCGTAGGAGTTGCACTTGAAACTTACAGACAACTAGAAGGAAGCTTAGTAACAAGAAATTATAAAAAAGGATATAGTAGAAGATGAGAAATTTAATTTTATTAGCAGTGCAAGGTGCTGGAAAAGGAACTCTTGCTAAAGCACTAAGTGAAAAATTTGGTTACGTTCATATTTCGACAGGTGATATCTTAAGAGAAAGAGCTTCTGTCGGGGATGAACTAGGTAAAAAAATAAAAGATTTAATCGATAATGGAATATTTGTTCCAAACGATATAATCTACGAAGCAATGGAATACAAAATAACAAGACCTGAATGTAAGAATGGTTACATTTTAGATGGATTTCCAAGAAATTTAGAACAAGCTCAAGGTTATGAAGAAATGGCTAAACGTCTTGGAATAGATAGAGGTATTGTTATAAATATGACTCTAAAAGATGAATTATTAAAACAGAGAATAATTGGTCGAAGAGTATGTAAAGATTGTGGTTCTATTTATAATATATATAGCGATAATGAACAGTTTAAGCCAAAACACGAAGGAGTATGTAATAAATGTGGTGGCCCATTATATCAAAGAGATGATGATAATGAAGAGGCTATGAAGAAAAGAATTAATACTTATTTTGAGGTTACTACTCCAATAATAGATTATTATAAAGAAAAAGGAATTTTGTACGAGGTTGATTCAACTGATTCAGATAAAACATTTGACGCAGTTGTTAAAATCTTGAAAACTCTAGGTGATAAAGTTGATTAACATTAAAAGTAATCGTGAAATTGAATTATTAAAGATTGCTGGATCTATTGTCTATCAAACTCATCAATATTTGCGCCCTTATATCAAAGAAGGAATAACTACTAAAGAGTTAGACACTCTTGCTGAAAAGTTTATTAGAAGCAAAGGAGCGATTCCTTCTTGTAAAGGTTACCAAGGCTTTCCTGCAACATTATGTACAAGCATAAATAAAGAAGTTGTTCATGGAATACCAAGTAATAGAAAACTAAAAAATGGCGACATAATATCAATTGATATTTGTGCCTGCTACAAGGGCTACCATGGCGATTCTGCTTGGACATATAAGGTTGGCGAAGTAACAAAAGAAGTTGATGATTTATTAAAACATACGGAAGAGGCACTATTTGCAGGGCTTTCGATGGTAAAACCGGGAAATCGTATTGGTGATATTTCACATGCTGTCGAAACGGTAGCAAATAAATATCACTTGGGTGTAGTAAAAGAACTTGTAGGACACGGCGTTGGTCATAACTTACATGAAGCACCTGATATTCCAAACTATGGCAAGCCTCATACAGGACCTCTAATTAAAGAGGGAATGGTATTTGCAGTAGAACCTATGCTAAATTTAGGAGATGCTGATATTTGTATGTTGGATGACGGTTGGACAATAGAAACTTATGATGAAAGTCCATCAGCACACTTTGAACATACTGTCTTAGTTACCAAAGATGGATATCAAATTTTGACGGGAGAGTGAAAAAATGGCTAAAGAGGATACAGTCGAAATAGAAGGTAAAGTTCTAGAAATAATACCAGGTGGAAAGTTCAAAGTCGAACTTGAAAATGGTCACATTGTGGAAGCTCACGTTTCTGGTAAAATCCGAATGAATTACATTCGTATCTTACCGGGAGATACCGTAATGTTGGAACTTTCGCCTTATGACTTAACACGTGGGCGTATAACCTATAGAAAACCATAGGAGGGATAAAATGAAAGTAAAAGCATCTGTAAAACCAATATGCGAAAAATGTAAAGTAGTTAAACGTAAAGGTAAAGTAATGGTTATTTGTGAAAATCCAAAACACAAACAAAAACAAGGTTAATGAAAGGGAGTGTAATTGATGGCTCGTATTAAAGGTGTAGATATTCCTAATGATAAGCAAGTTGAAACCTCAATAACTTATATTTATGGAATAGGAAGAAATTTGGCAAAAAAAATAGTTACTGATGCAAAGGTTGAAGGTAGCAAAAGAGTAAAAGATTTAGATAACGACGAATTAAATAGATTACGTGACGAAATATCTAAGTATATGGTAGAAGGAGATCTAAGACGTGAAGTTAACATGAACATCAAAACTAAGATGGAAATTAATTCATATCAAGGGACTCGTCATAAAAAGGGATTACCTGTAAGAGGACAAAGTACTAGAAGTAATGCTAGAACTCGTAAAGGAAAAGGTAAAACAATTGCTAATAAGAAGAAATAATAGGTATTAAAAGGAGGAAAAAGAAATGGCTTATAAAACAAGGAAGAAGAAAGTCAAGAAAAATGTTCCTGAGGGTGTAGCTCATATTCATTCAACATTTAATAATACAATTACTACAATAACTGATAAAGAAGGTCATGCTGTTTCTTGGGCTAGCAGCGGAGCATTAGGTTTTAAAGGAAGCAAGAAATCAACTCCATTTGCTGCTGGAATGGCTGCTGAAGCTGCTGGAAAAGCTGCATATGACTTTGGAATGAGAAAAATAGAAGTTAATGTTAAAGGATTAGGACCAGGAAGAGAAACTGCAATTAGATCTCTTCAAACTGCTGGATTAGAAATAACTTCAATTACTGATGTAACACCAATTCCACATAATGGATGTCGTCCACCAAAACGTCCACGTGGTTAATAGTGCTTATGAATAAAGGAGGTAGTTTCATGATAGAATTTGAAAAACCAAACTATAAAATAACTGATTATGTAGAAAGTAATTTTTATGGTAAATTTGAACTTGAACCACTTGAAAGAGGATTTGGTACAACTTTAGGTAATGCCCTAAGACGTGTAATGTTATCAAGTCTTCCAGGTAGTGCAATCAGTAGTGTAAAAATTGACGGAGTTTTACATGAATTTCAAACTATTGAAGGCGTTGTTGAAGATGTTACTACAATTATATTAAACTTAAAACAAGTTGTTATTAAAAATCATTCAAAAGAAATGAAAACAGTAAGAATCAACAAAACAGATGAAGGTGTTGTTACAGCTGGCGATATTGAACACGATGCTGATATCGAAATAATTAATCCAGATTTAGTAATTGCCAATGTTGCTAAAGGTGGAAAATTAATTATGGAAATGACTGTTTCTAATGGAAGAGGATATGTAAGAAGCGAAGAAAATAAAAAACTTCTTGATATTAAAAAAGTTGGAGTTATTGCCATTGACTCAATCTTTACTCCAATTGATAGAATTTCATACGACGTAGAAAGTGCTCGTGTTGGACAAGATGAAAGTTATGATAAATTAGTCCTTAATGTATGGACTAAAGGTTCAATGAAACCTGAAGAAGCAATTGCTCTAGCTTCAAGAATATTAATTGAGCATTTTAGCATTCTTACTAATTTGAGTAATATTGCTGATATGACAGGAATGATGATAGAGAAAACTGAAGATCCTAAAGTAAAGGCTTTGGAAACAACTATTGAAGATTTAGATTTCTCAGTAAGAGCTTATAACTGCTTAAAAAGAGCAAACATACATACATTACAAGATCTAGTTAATAAAAGCGAAAACGATATGATGAAGATACGTAACTTAGGTAAGAAATCACTTAAAGAAGTATTGGATAAAGTTAGAGACTTGGGATTAGTTCTACGTAGTGATGATTAGTAGGGAGGAAAAAATATGTCATATAGAAAATTAGGAGTAGATAACAAACATCGTAGAAGCATGCTTGCTAATTTAACTAAAGATGTTATTATGAACGGAAAAGTAGTTACTACTGAAACAAGAGCAAAAGAAGTTCGTAAGTTTGTTGACAAAATGATAACTTATGGTAAAAATGGAGATTTAAACTCAAGAAGAAATGCTCTAGCTTTTCTTCATAATGACAATGTTGCCGTTAATAAAGTATTTAATGAATTAGCACCAAAATATGCAACTAGAAATGGTGGATATACAAGAATTTTAAAATTAGATGAAAGACGCGGGGATAATGCTTTAATGGCAATTATCGAACTTGTTTAATTAGCTTTGCTTATAGCAAAGTTTTTTTTCTTTATGTGGACTTATTCTAAAGTTTATAGTATAATACATAATATGATAAGAGGTGTTTTATGAATAAGAATGTTAAAACTGTTTTAATTGCTTGTCTTATTATTGTTGGAATAGCTGCCTTAGCAGTTGGCGTTTATTTTATGATATTACCAACTGATAAAGAGGTTTTTTCTAACTCCTTAAAAGAGAGCTTTAATGATGTTAAAAGTTTAACTTTTAAATCAAATGATAATTTCTTCGGCTTTTTTAAT
The DNA here is from genome assembly GCA_947623975.1 of uncultured Bacilli bacterium. GTDB lineage: Bacteria > Bacillota_I > Bacilli_A > RF39 > UBA660 > RUG13868. Next base: position 5,004 of record CANQHY010000023.1, on the reverse strand, counting down.
TCGGAGGAAGGCGAGAGCTTTAGATTAACAACTAATACTATTGTTAATGATGGAACAGAAAATTTTACATTTAGTGGAGATTTGTATTCAAAATTAAATGATGCATATGCAAAACTTTCATTAAAAGAACAGAACAGTGATGATGATCTAGAAATAGAAATATTAAAAAAAGCAGATAAAATTTATCACAAATTAAATAATGTTTATTCTAGATTTTATTATACTGAGTTAGAAAATTCAATTAATATTAATAATTATAAAATGGTTGATATGTCAGTTATTTTTGATTATTTTACAGATGCTATTATTGAACATGTAGATGATGATAATTTATCTAAAGAAGATAAAGACTTAACTCTAAGTGGCGAAAGTTATAACACTAAAAGATATACAGCAACATTTACGCAAAAAGATTTCTTAGAAATTTTGAAAGATACTTTGAATAAATGTAAAGATAACCAAGAATTATATGAGTCAATAAATGAAATGCTAGAAATGCTAAAACAATCTGACAATAGCATTTCTGATTCTTCAATAACAAGTGGACTAGATTTAAGTAATTTTGATGATGTGATAAATGAAGCTGATGATAAAGAAAAGTTTTTTACATATTCAGTAAGCGTATATAATGGTAAAACAATTTCTAATGAAATAGCTTTCTTTATTAAATCTGAAGAATCTGATGTAACTATTAGAGTTACGTTAAATTCATATGAAAATAAAAATGGTTACAATAATTTTGAAATGTATGTATCTATGATGGGATTTAAGGTAATTGGATTCGAAATGGAAGGTACAAGCGATACTAAATCAAATATTTCTATGTATATAATGGATGGATTTAACATTAGTGGTACTTGTGAATTATCAGATGACTTGTTTGGATTAGATTTGACTATCGCTACTGAAATGGAAGATGAAGAAGGTCACACAAATAGACAAGAGCTATTTAAAATTAATATCGATGGAAAAGAAGTTGTAAAAGATAAAGAATATGATATCAATATTAAATGCGATATGCCTTCTGAGACAGGTAATATTGAATTAGTAAATTCTACTAATAAATTGATACTAGGAGAAAATATTCCGGAAATCGACATATCAGATAGTGCTTCTATTGATGAAATGTCGGAAGAAGAGAAATTGGCATTAGATAGTATTACTGGTATGCTTGGTGACAACAATAATGATTTTGATTATGAAGGGACTTATTAAATTAAGTCTTTTTGTTTTTGTTTAATTCGTGGTATAATTAACACGAGGGGCTGATATTATGAAAGCACTTATAACGGGAGCTTCATCTGGGATTGGTTATAGTATGGCAAAGTATTTAAGTAATTTAGGTTGTGATTTGATACTTGTTGCACGCGATAAAGAAAAATTACAAAAAATTCAAAACGAACTTTCTACTGAGGTTAAGATAATTGTAGCTGATCTTGCCAATGAATCAAAACTTAAAGAATTATACATTTTGTGCAAAAATGATAATATTGACATATTGATAAATAACGCTGGCTTTGGTATGTTTGGACGTTTTAATGACAGTGATTTAAATAGAGAACTTGAAATGATAGATGTAAATATTAAAGCGGTTCATATATTGACAAAATACTTTTTAAAAGATATGAAGAAAAGAAACAAAGGTTATATATTAAACGTATCAAGTGCAGCAAGTTTTCAAGCTGGACCTTTAATGAGTACCTATTATGCTACTAAGTCATATATTACTAAATTAACACTTGCAATATATGAAGAGCTAAGAAGAGAAAAATCTAATGTTCATATATCTTGTTTATGTCCTGGACCTGTAGATACTAATTTTAATAAAATTGCTGATGTCAAATTTTCAATTAAGGGCGTTGATAGCGATTATATTGCAAAGTATGCTATCGATAAAATGCTCAAAAACAAGCTTTTAATAGTTCCAACATTTAAAATAAAAATTTTAGTATTCCTTAACAGATTTGTATCAAATAAATTTGCGATAAAAATGGTATATAATTTTCAAAGAAAAAAGGGAAAATAATATTTTTTTCACTTTTCTTTTTTTTTATTTATTATATAATAAAACTTAATGGTGAAACATTATGAAAGAATTATTGGTAGTTGAAAATTTATCTATTGATTATGGTGAAGGAGAAAAACTAAGCAATTTAAACTTTTCTATCTCTGAAAAAACATTAAATGCTATATTATGTCCTAATAATTGCGGTAAGACATCATTAATAAAAACATTAAGCGGTATAAATTCTCAATTTGAAGGTAGAATATCTGTTAATGGAACGGTTTTATCAAAAAAAGAATTTAAAAAATATATTCTAAATGTTGGAGTAGTAACAGAAGATATCGATTTAATGTTCATAACTGATATAGTTCGAGACGAATTAGAATTTCCAATGATTAACTTATTTTATCCGAAAGAAGAAATTAACTCTAGAATAAAAAAGATAAGTAAAATAGTAAAAATAGAAAACATTCTTGAAAAAAATATTGAAGAGCTTTCTTTAGTAGAAAAAATTAAAGTACTTATAGCAACTTCTATCATGCATATTCCTAAAATTTTATTGCTTGATGATATTTTTAGATTGCTTGTTGAAAGTGAGAAAAAAGAAATATTAAAAATACTTAACAAGATTGTTAAAGATTTAGAAATGGCGGTAGTCTTTACTACTAGTGATATAAACAATGTCATTTCGCTAAATAATATTATAGTTATAAAGGACAAGACTAATTTTATTGAAGGTGACTTTAATACTGTAATTAAAGAAGACAACGAATTATCTAAAGCTGGGTTTTACATTCCAATTATGATAGATTTATCTAGAAAATTGGAGTTTTACAATTTAGTTGATAAGATATATTATGATGTTGATAAGGTGGTGGATAATTTATGGAAATAAGATTTCGTAATCATTTAAATATAGAAAAAACAATAGATCTGAAAGAAGAATCTATTACCTCCCTTCAAGCCGACAAAAAAGAATTTATACTGAAAAATATTGTTGATGATTATGGTGCTATGTACATAAATAATAATCAAACTTATTTTATTAGTAATAGAGTAGATGAGGAATTGGCATTATTAAAAATAGATAAGAGTAATATTATTTTTAACGAAATATTTAATATTTTAGAATTAACTGATGGTTTCTTTGATAAAGAAATAGATGTACTATCTAATACAGAAAAAATATATTTAAATCTATTAAGAAATACAAATAAAGAGTCAAATATAATTATATTCGATAATTTATTTAATTTTTTAGATTATAGCAATCGCAAAAAAATAAAAAAAATAATAGAATTATTAAAAGATAAAAAATATATTGTTATAATAACAAGCAGTGATGTTGATGATTTATATAAAATGGCTGATTATTCTATAATATGGTTTAAAGGAATGTTTGAGTATGGAAATACAGATGATATTTATAATGATGTTTCTTCTTTAATAAAAAATAGAATAAAAGTACCAACATTACCACTAATAACATATAAAGCATTTACCGAAAAAAAAGTAAAATTATTTTATAGCAAAGATGTAAGAGATATTATAAAGGATATATATAAACATGTGTAAAACTAATTTATTTTTAAGAATTTTTACTTTTTTAATAGTTTCCATTGCTATATTATTTTTGAATAATTATTACTTATTTATATTATTATTCTTTTATATGTTATTATTATCTGTAATTGATACTAACTATAAATCTTTATTATTAGATTTTGCTATATTAATTATTTTGCTTTTCTGTAAGTACAACCTTGCTGTTAAAATAATTGTAAAAACTTTATCGATTATTAATATGCTTTATATTACATTACGCTCATTTTCTAATAGTGAAAAAAAATATATGGTTTATGCACTTAATAAAAAAGAAAGAAAAAAAATTTTTTATCGAAACAATTTAAATAAAATTATCGATTATAACAAAAATAGAGCTGTTTTGATATACGGCAATGACATAGTATTAAATAACAAAGTAAATAGGGATATGAATAGGTTGTATTTGTATAGTAAAGTTAGATTTTTTAATTATAGCGATAAAATAAAATTTTCTATTACAAAAAATTTCACTATATATGATTTACTTTTTTCCACAGGATTGTTAATTTTGATTATTACTTTTCATATCTATTGGTAGGTGTTTTTATGCGATATTTAATAAAATTTTCATATGATGGTACTGATTTTAATGGTTATCAGAAACAACCAATGAAAAGATGTATAGAAAGTGAATTAGAAAAAGCACTATATAGTATTAATAATCACCGAGTAACTAAAGTTGTAGGTGCTGGAAGGACTGATAGAGGAGTACATGCGTTATGTCAATGTGCTCACTTTGATATAGATGTAAATATAACCTTATATAAATTAAAATGTGCTCTTAACAGTTTACTTCCAAATGATATTCATGTTTTTGAAACGCAGCTTGTCGATGAAAATTTTCATGCTAGGTTTTGCGTTAAAGAAAAAACTTATAAATATGTAATTAACTGTGGGGAGTATAGTCCAATTGAAAGAAATTATGTTTATCAATATTGCAAAAAATTAGATGTAGATAAAATGAAAATAGCTATAAAAGATTTTATTGGCATTCATAATTTTAAAAGTTTTGTTTCTGAAGAAGCTGTAAAAGAAAATTATGAGAGAGAAATATATGATGCCTATATAGAAGAAATTGGTGATAAAGTCGTGTTTGTATTTAGGGGTTCAGGATTTATGAAATATCAAGTTAGAAATATGGTTGGGACTCTTTTTAAAATAGGTAGGGGAAAGCTAAAAGAAGATGGGATAAGAAAAATATTCGCTGATGAAAAAAGAAAAAAAGATGTTATGACAATAAAAAGCGAAGGACTATATTTAGCAGATGTGGTGTACTAGAAAAATAGTGCTTATTTAAGTACTATATTTTTTTAAATATTTTCGTTAAATGAAAACTTAAATTCTCGTAATGTAAAAAATAGAGGATTAAAGAAGTAAAAGCACATAAAAATAAG
>CANQHY010000022.1 GCA_947623975.1 uncultured Bacilli bacterium | reverse complement strand
CACTAGTGATTATGGTTACTTGATATTTGACAAAACTTGTTTCTATGCTGAAAGTGGAGGACAAGTTTCAGATATTGGTGCTATAAAAGGTGACAAATTTAAAGCCAAAGTAACAGATGTAAAGAAAGCTCCTAACGGACAACACATGCATCTTGTAGAAGTTGTTGAAGGTACAATTAAATTAGGAGACTGTTGTACCATGAAAATAATGGAAGATAGAAGAAAGAAAATAAGAGTTAATCACAGTATGGTACACATTATCCAAAAGGTTCTCCAAGACGAATTGTCACTAGCTATTCATCAGGCTGGAAGCTATGTCGATAGTGAAAGATTTAGATTTGATTTCACTTATTCTTCTAAAATCAGCGACGATGATGTTATAAGAATAGAAGATAAAGCACGCGAAATAATAGAAAAGAATATTAAAACAGAAATAATGGAAATGCCTTTAGAAGAAGCCAAAAAGTTAGGAGCAATGGCACTATTTACTGATAAATACAAAGATGTAGTACGAGTTGTAAAAATCGGTTCTTCAATCGAATTATGTGGTGGTACACATGTCGAATCAACCGAGGAAATAAAAAGGTTTGCTATACTAAAAGTTGAATCAAAGGGTAGCAATATCTATCGATTAGAAGCTTGTACTAATGATATGGTACCAGTTTTAGTATCTTTATCCGTTGCTAAATATGTAGACGAAATAAAAAAACAGCTAGAAATAGCCCATAATCTTTTAATTAAAGCTAAAGAAGAAAATATAGAACTTGATTTTGATATAGATTTAGATCAAAATAGTTTATCTTCTTATAAGGATATAATTTATAATAAAAATCAACTTGCCTATGTACAATCAAAAGTTAGGGATTTAAACAAGAAATACAATGATGAAAAGTCTAAAAAGTTAGAAATGAATCTTGATGATTATTTAGAAAAGAAAATTGAACTTGGTAAGTTCGATGCAATTATAATGAAGGTGGAAAATATTGAATTAAAGGCTTTAAAAGATTTATGTGATAAATTGATTAACAAAATCCAAAAAGGAGTAGTCTTCTTTGCTAACGTTAAAGATGACAGTGTTAACTTTTTGTGCAAATGTAGTCCAAATATAGGTCTATCAGCTGGTCTTCTTGTAAAAAAAGCATCTATCATGGCTAAGGGAAATGGCGGTGGAAGCGATACTTTTGCTCAAGGTGGTGCTACTGATAGTGGCAACTTGGATGAGATTATTGAGGCAGTAAAAGAAAGTATAAAAAACGCTTAAAATATATATTTTAGTTAATAAAAGGATATGAACTTTATTTTAAATAATTAGATCATATCCTTTATTCATATAAAAAAACTTGCAAAAGTTCATAATTTATGGTATAATTAGCCACGAAATTGATGTTTATAGGAATATAAATGTTATTTTTAAAGGGGGATTTTTTTATGAGTGATGTTTATGGAAAAGGAGTAGAATTATTAAAGGTATCAGATGAGTTGTTAAATGCTAGAATACCTAATTATCAAAGTGATAAAAAAATAATATCTACTAGAAGGCTTTTTGATACTGTTGGGGAATTAACTGTTTTCTTATCAAGAGATTCACTTGATAGGCTAAATAATTTCAATCTAAAACTTATTCATGGTTTATTTAAAAACAAAGTAGCAGCAGATATTGACAATAATATGTCTTATGAATATGATTTGCCTAACTACTTACCACGTGAGGATGATAGAATTTACCTAGCAAATTATGTTGGCCAATTATTTACTAATGATAGAGATTTTAATGAGGAATTAGGCAATGTTTTACCGTTTATGTTTGAATATTATTTCTTAGATAGGACATCTAACAATCCGACTGATAGATTTGAAAATAGAAATTTAAGTATATTAAAAGGCGAAGCAAAAAGAATTAAAAGTGCTTGGGAAGATTATCATAATAATTATGATAGTCGTGAATATGGTTCATTTACCGATTTTATTAGTCAAGGGTTAACTGATTTTTATTCATATGATGCAGCATTACAATTGATAAATCTATATAAAAAGGATCCTGCTGGCGTTATTGGACTAGTAAATGAAATGATAAATAGTAGAGCTTCAAATAAGGATATTCTAGAAAATGCAGGAATTACTTTAGGTTATGATAACCTAAGAGAATCAATTGCAAAAAAGAAGGTTAGATAATAGAGAATAATTTGCAATTTGTCTTGCAAAATAAAATCAATATGCTATAATCAGGTATATATTTTAAATGCTTTGATTAGAGAGTAGTAATAAATAATCTACCTTTTAGAGAGCTGTTGTTGGTGTAAAACAGTAGGTAATTTTTATGAATTCGCTCTATAGGCTTTTATTAATAGTAAACGGATAATCCCCGTTATGGATTTGAGGGTAGAATATCTACTAAAATAAGGTGGTACCACGAAGCATTTCGTCCTTTGGACTTAATGCTTTTTATTTTGAAAGGAGAACATTATGGATATTGAAGAAAAAGTAAAATTAATTAGAGAAAATCTTGATAAAGAAATAAAAAGTGTGCAGAGTACTAATGATTTATCTAATTTAAAAGTAAAATATCTTGGTAAAAAAGGTTGTGTAACAGAACTTACCCATGATATGGCAAATCTTTCTATCGAAGAAAAAAAAGAAATAGGAAGGATTTCTAATGAGTTAAAGAGTAGGGTTGATGCAATTTTTTCTGAATGTGAAGAAGCTTTAAAGAACAAAGAATTAGAAAAAAAAATAGCAAGTGAAAAGATAGATATAACACTTCCAAGTACAAAAATTAGTGTTGGTAGTGCAAACATTCTAGAAAAACTTATTGAAGAGATGGAAGAGTTATTCGTTTCTATGGGCTATGATGTAGTTGAAGGGCCAGAGGTTGAAAAAGATTTATATAATTTTGAACTTTTAAATTTACCAAAAGGACATCCTGCTCGTGATGCTCAGGATACTTTTTATACTTATGAGTCTACTTTACTTTTAAGGAGTCAGACATCTCCTGTTCAAATTAGGACAATGTTGAAAAATAAAGATAAAACACCATTACGTGTAATTTGCCCTGGCAAGACTTACAGGCGAGATGATGATGATGCTACCCATTCTCATCAGTTTACTCAAATTGAAGGTCTTCTTGTCGATAAGAATGTTTCTTTAGCTGATTTAAAAGGAACTTTTGATGTAGTTGCTAAAAAGTTCTTTGGCGAAGAAAGAAAAACTAGATTTCGTCCTAGCTTTTATCCTTTTACAGAACCTTCGGTAGAACTCGATATTTCTTGTTTTAATTGTGAAGGAAAAGGTTGTAGTATTTGTAAAGGTACTGGTTGGATAACAGTTGGAGGAGCAGGGATTGTCAATCACAATGTTTTAGACAATTGTGGTTACGATTCTACTGTTTGGTCAGGATTTGCTTTTGGATTTGGAGCAGAACGACTAGCAATGCTAAAATATGGAATTAGTGATATCAGGACATTTTATACAAATGATTTAAGAATAAAAGATAACTTTGATAGAAAGGATAACGACTAATATGGCTATAAGTATGAATTGGGTCAAAGATTATATTGACCTTTCGGGAATTGATTTAAAAAGCCTTGCTAATAAAATTACTGATTCAGGAGTAAATGTCGAAAGAGTTGTAAGTCACGAGCTTAACAATTTAGTTATTGGCGAGGTCAAAACTTGTGAAGAGCATCCTGATTCTGATCACTTACACATTTGTATTGTCGATACCAAAGACGAAGAAAGACAGATTGTTTGTGGCGCTTCTAATGTTCGTGCTGGAATAAAAGTAATTGTAAGTCTTCCTGGTGCAATATTGCCTGGTGGAGTAGAAATTAAACCTAGTGTTATTCGTGGAGTAGAATCAAAGGGAATGATTTGCTCTCTTTCTGAGTTGGGACTTGAGGAAGAATCAGCTGAGACTAGGGCAAAAGGAATATACATTTTGCCAGATGATGCTCCTGTTGGCTGTGATGCTGTTAAATATTTAGGACTTGATGATACTATTTATGAGTTAGATTTAAATCCAAATCGAAATATTGATTGTACTAATCATATTGGCTTTGCCTACGAAGTAGCAAGCGTGACGGGACGAAAAGTTAAATTGCCTTCTAGTAAGACGCATCCTATAGAAGATTCTGTACAAAAACATTTTAGCCTTGAAATAAATACGCCAAACTGTCTTATGTATAATGCTAAAATGGTAAAAGATGTCGTTATAAAAGAATCACCTGATTTTATAAAAAATAGACTTATCGCTTCAGGAATGCGACCTATTAATAACGTTGTCGACATATCTAATTATGTAATGCTAGAATATGGGCAACCTCTTCATTTTTTTGATAAAGATAAGCTTGGTGATAAAATTAGTGTTAGAATGGCTGAAGATAATGAAGAGATAATTACTCTCGATAAAAAAAGACGAATGCTCACCAAAGATGATATCGTCATTACTGATGGTAGTAAACCTGTTTGTATAGCAGGGGTAATGGGCGGAGAAAATACCGAGGTGGACTCAACTACCAAAAACATATTAATCGAAAGTGCAATTTTTAATTCGTATAATGTGAGATACACATCATTAAGACTTGATTTAAGAAGCGAGGCCTCTTTAAGATACGAACGCGGACTTAACTATGAATATTGCAACATGGCTATTGAAAGGGCGTGTCATTTATTAGAAAAGTATGCTGATGGTAAAGTATTATCCGATACTGTAACGTATGATAATATTAAAAAGACTAAAAAAACTGCTACCGTAAGTCTTTCGGATATTAACACGGTGTTAGGTCTTACGATGAATTCTCTTGATGTTAAAAAAAGTCTTGATAATTTAGGATTTCCTTATAGTGTTAAAGATGATATCTATACCGTAGAAATTCCCAATAGAAGACTAGATGTTGAGGCTCACAAGCAGGATTTAATAGAAGAGATTGGTCGTTTATACGGTTATGATAAGATCATATCACGCCTTCCTATTGTAGAATCTAAAAAAGGTGAGTATGCTGATAGTGTAAGATATCGTAAATTAATATCTAAAAGATTGAGAAGCCTAGGTTTAAATGAATGTCGTACTTATACTTTGGTAAGTTCTGAAGAAGATAATTTATTTAAATATGATAGAAAAGATAAAATCGAGGTTTTAAAGCCTCTTAGTAGTGATAAAAAAATAGTAAGACAAACTTTAATACCATCTTTATTAAAAGTCTACGATTATAATAAATCTAGAGGAGTAAAAGATATCTTACTTTATGAAATTGCTAATACTTATTATGATATGGATAAAGAAGAGACTAAAATTGCTGTTTTAATGAAGGGTAATTACATTTCTAGTAATTGGAATGAAAGTAAGTTAAAGGTTGATTTTTATCTTATTAAAGGTATTTTAGAAAACTTATTAAATTATCTTGGTTTTAATAACCGCTATCAATTAAAAGAAAAGGAAATCGATGATATGCATCCATATGTTTCTTGTGAAATATTATTGGATCAAGAGGCTATTGGTTATATGGGAAGAATTCATCCTAAAGTAATAAAAGATGAGATTTATGTTTTTGAAATTAGCATGAATAAATTAATGAATAAAAAAGTAAGACCCATTAAATTCAAAGAGATATCTAAATATCCATCGATTGTTAAAGATTTAGCTTTTGTTGTGGATGATGATACGACATCTAGAGAAATTGTTGATACAATTAAAAAAGCTGGTGGAAAGCTTCTTACTAATATCGATGTATTTGACTTATACAAGGGCGAAAACTTAGATTCTTCTAAAAAGTCAATTGCTTATTCGCTAACATTTAGCGATCCGACAAGAACTTTAACCGAAGAAGAAGTAATGGAAATATTTAATAAAATAATTAATGAAGTAATTAAGAAAAATAATGCTTCATTAAGAGATAAATAAAATAGGTTGTTAGCACCTATTTTTCTTTTTTTAATCTTTGCATTATTATATCAAGCAATTCTTCTTTTAGTTCGTCCTTAGCATCAGTCCATATTATCTCTAAGAAAACGCCCATGCCGGGAAGAGTTATTTCATCTTTTTCTTTAACACTTTCTTCAATAGCATTTCTAAGTGTTTCTTTCTTATCGTTTTTAAAGTTGTTTATAATATAATTTCTAATATCAGTATTAATAATAATCATCTCCTACAAATATTGTCTACAATAATTAAAAAAATATACAAAGTGTGTTATAATATTCTTAATATTAGTAGCAAGTAGGTGAGGAAATGCAATTAAAAATAAACGATAAAACATATGATGTCGAGATAAAAAGAAAACTTGGAAATAGAAATACTTATCTGCGTGTAAAAGACGATTTAAAAATATATGTCACTACTAATACTTTTGTTACTGATAAAGAAATAGAAAAAACGATAATTAATAATAAAAATTCAATTATTAAGATGATTGAAAAAGCTACTAATAGAGTTAAAAGAAAAGAAGAATTTACTTATTTAGGCAAAGTATACGATGTTATTAGAACTAGCAGCGATGGTATAGCACTTGGTGAAAATAAAGTTTTTGTAAACAAATATATTGAGCCAAAAGAAATAGATAAATGGTATAAAAAGGAAGCTAACACTGTATTTAAAGAAAGGTTTGATTTGTGTTATAAAAATTTCACTAGAAAGATTCCTTATCCTAGTCTGACGATTAGAAAAATGACTACAAGATGGGGAGTTTGCAATGTTAAAAGTAAAAGAGTTACTCTTAACCTAGAACTTATAAAATGGCCTATCTATTGTATTGATTATGTTATAATGCATGAGTTTTCGCATTTAATTCATCCTAACCATTCTAAAGATTTTTGGAATCTTGTCGAAGAAAATTGTAATAATTATAAAGAAATAAGAAAAATAATGAAAGATTGATAATTATATTATATAATTATCTTGGTGTTTTTATGTTAATAACTAGTTTGGATAATGAGAGAATAAAAGGCTATATAAAATTAAAAGATAGAAAATATCGAAAAAAAACTAACACCTTTATTGTCGAAGGAAGGCATTTAGTTTTGGAAGCCTACAAGAAAAATATTATAAAAGAATTAATTTTAGAAAAAGATTCTGTTTTACCGCTTGATTTACCTACGGTTTATGTAACTTATGAAATAATTAATAAAATAAGTGAAATGGATTCTCCTAGCGATGTTATGGCTTTATGTGAAATTAAAGAGTCAACAGTAGTAGGTGATAAGATCTTGTTATTAGACGGAATACAAGACCCAGGAAATCTTGGTACGATAATAAGGAGTGCTAAAGCCTTTAATGTCGATACCATAGTGTTAAGCCCTGATACTGTTGATTTATATAATCCTAAGGTAATAAGAGCAACTCAAGGAATGTTATTTCATATAAATATTGTTACCTCTTCCTTGGAAGATATTATAAAAAAATTAAAAGAAAAAGAGATTCCTATATATGGCACTAGAGTAGATTATGGGATGGATGTAGGATGCTTGAAGGAAAAGGATAAGAAGAGATATGCTCTTATTATGGGAAATGAGGGAAATGGTGTTAGAGAAAAAATTCTAGATATGTGTGATGAATACTTATACATAGATATGAATGAGGAAGTTGAAAGCTTAAATGTGGGAGTGGCTACTAGTATAATACTCTATGAACTCAATAAATAAAACTAAAGATAGTCAGGAGAAAAATTATGGAAGAAGATTATGTTTATATCGGAAAAATTGTTAATACTCATGGCATAAAAGGAGAACTTAGACTTTTGAGTGATTTTAAATACAAAGATAGAGTCTTTCTTGCAAATAGAAAAATTTATATTGGAGAAAATCACGAAGAAGAAATAATAGAAAGTTATAGACATCATAAAATATTTGATATGATAACTTTAAAAGGATATAACAATATTAACGAGGTCCTTAAATATTTAAATTGTAATGTTTATGTTAAGAAATTTGATTTGTCATTAACGGCTAATGAATACTTAGAAAGTGATCTAGTTGATTTGAATATAATTCTAGATAATAAAGAAGTAGGCAAAGTTTTAGCTATTAAAAAGGTAGGTAAAGATAACAAGGTTATTGAGGCTTTAATAAATAATCAGAGAATATTAATTCCTTATCATAATAATTTTATACGAAAAGTAGATTTGGCTAATAAAATTATAGAACTTGAACTTGTCGAGGGGATGATTTAGTGAGAATAGATATTTTGACTCTTTTTCCAGAAATGTTTGAAGGTTTCCTTTCATGTTCTATTATTAAAAGAGCAATTGAAAAAAAATTAGTTGAAATCAATATTGTTAATTTTAGAGATTACAGTACTGATCCACACAAAAAAGTAGATGATACGCCTTATGGTGGTGGTAGCGGTATGGTACTTATGGTTCAACCTATATACGATGCTGTAATGGATTTAAAAAAAGATGATACTAAAGTTATTTTACTAACACCTGATGGAAAAAAATATAATCAAAGAGAAGCCTATGAATTAAAAAAATATAAACATTTAATAATTATTTGTGGTCATTATGAGGGATTTGATGATAGAATAAGAAATATAGTGGATTTAGAGCTTAGTATTGGTGATTATATTTTAACTGGAGGAGAAATTCCTAGCATGGTTATTGCCGATAGTATAGTAAGATTAATAGATGGTGTAATTGATCCTAGTAGTCATATAAACGATTCTTTTAATCCTAATACTAATTTATTAGACTATCCAACATACACAAAACCAAGAGATTTTAGAGGAATGAAAGTTCCTGATGTGTTAGTTGGCGGAAATCATAAAGAAATAGAAGAATATAGAAAAAAGGAAAGTATTGAGAAAACAAGTAGAGTAAGACCTGATTTATTGGAAAAGTAGGTGGTTTTATGAAAGATAATCCTAAATTTTTAATAGTAAAAGATAAAGATACTAAGGAGATTAGGTATTTTGATTATGAAAAAATAAAAGGTTATAATTTAAAAGCAAAAAATAATGCTCATTTTGAAGATGCTATTGATATAACTAGAATGATAATTGTAAAACCAAGCTTTATTGAAAAAATAGCTATGAAAAAAATAAACGCTAAGTTTGAAAAAATTATTACGATGATGGCATTTGTCTGCGAAGAAGACAATGATGACTCTGGTGAAGGCTATCGTATAGTTTTGAATGAATTAAACAAACTTAGAATGGAACTTTTTAATAAATACAAAAAGTACATAGAAGAAGAAAAAATGGATTTAATGAATAAAAAAATAGAGATTTTAGAAGATGAACTAAAATTACGACTTGAAATGTCTAATGTTAAAAGCGAAACCAATAAGATAAGTAGAGGTCATGGAAGATAATTGTTAAAAGTAAACTTTATAAGTTTACTTTTTTTTACACTGCTATTTTGGACTTATTTTACACTTGTGACGTACAATTTGCTTACTCTAATAATAAAATGTTGCACATTTTATGAAAATAAACTACAATATACTTATATATGGTAGCAGGGAAAGTAAGGGTGACATAATATGGGAAGAATATCCATGCGAGAAGAAGAAATGGAAAATGCTGTTGGCGAGTTAGATAGATGCTATGTTGATGGTGATGCAATGGCTAAATCTATACAAAGCAAGTTCGCACAAATAAGAAATACGGGATTATTAAATTCTGGACTAGACACTATTACCTCACAGATTAATAGCATTACAACGTCCATTTTTAATGTAAAAAATATTATTCAGAAACATTCAAACGAAATGTTTAATATGGATAGGACAATGGCTAAAATTGCAGAAAACATTGAGGTTCCTAGAGATTTTATTAAGAATAATAGCATGACTACCAATACATTTGATGAGTATGTATTGAAAAAGAATGATGGTAAATCAGTTAATGAGGGAACTACAACTCCTGATGTTGTTGAAACTGATACTGACAGTGTTGTTAAGAAGGAAGATTTACGTAATATTAGCAAAGATAGTGATTTTAGAAAAGTTACTATAGATCCTGGAACAATTATAAGAAGGGGTAGATTAGGTAGTATCGTAAAACCTATAAAGCCTCTTCCGCCAAGAGATCAGATAATTATTGATGATCCGATAATTAGAAAAGAAATATTACGAAGTATGTATAATACACAAGGAGTCGATCAACAAGTTTTATCTGATGCGACAGGTATAACAAGAAAAGAATTAGAAGGTGTAAATAATGATCGAGTTTTACATACTTCTGAAATGAATAGTGCTTTTGCTAATAATATAGAGAATGTTAACTTAGAAAAACAGGCTAATTCAAATGGTAGTTCTGAAAACGATAAAGTTATAAAATAGTTAGCGATGATTAAATAAAATAAAGTGGGTGATTGTGTGTTAATAAAAGTTGATCATGAAGAGTTGGACGTAGTAAGAAATAGTATGAAAACAGACGGTGAGCTTTTGTCCGAAGAAATAACTAATTTAATGAGTGAATTAGAAAAGTTGAGAGGTATTTGGCAAGGTGTAGATGCTGATACATTTTACAACAATGTTTTAAATTATTTAACAAAAATGAAGAGCATTCCTGCATATTTAGATGTTGTTAATAAATTTATAAGTAGGATAAACGATAAATATACGGATAATGATGAGGCTTTTAGTAGGGAATTAAATACCGAGGTGGATGATTATGAACGAAATATTAATAACTGATTCTTCACAGTTTGAAAATGTTATTCAAAATTTTGAAAAGAGCTTAGCAAAGATAAAAGAAATTTTTGCTAATGAAAGAAGAAACAATGAAGAAATAAACGCAACCGATACTTGGACAAGTAGTACACAAGAAGTCATATATAGAAAGCAAAAAGAACTCGAGGAAAATTTTACACCAATTGAAGAAGGATTAGAATTATATATAAGCTTTATGAGAAAAACTTTAGAAGATTATAAAAAATTAGAACAGACAATAAATAGAAATGCAGAAAATAACAATTTCCAATTAGATGTTAATAGTTAGGAGGTGAATTATAAGTGTTCAGAAAATATAGTGAAAACAGAAGCCCAGACACCGGAACTACAAGTAATAATGGAACGGTATCTAGTAGCGGAACTACAAGCAATGATTTTAATCTTAGTGAACTTGTAAACGATATACTTAACGGAAATGCAAATAATCCTGACATAGTTGATGATATGTATAAAATCACGCGTGATGAGGGAAATGATGTTAGAAGAGATTACATTTTAAGATTTGTTGATGGCGATGGAAGCTATGTGTTAACACCAGTAGATGGTTATGGTGAAATTAGAAGCGACGATCCCAATTGCAATCCACTAGATTTTATAGTATGTATGAATGATAATGGCACCTATTATAGTAGGGAGGATAGTTTTAGAGATCCTTTTCCTTCACTAGATGCGGATGGTTATGAAAAAGCAAGAGAAATCGGTAAAGGAGCGCATGATGACAAAGGTGAAACCGATGATTATATGTGGCATTCACATCGTACACATCCAAACGTTGTATATGATGAAAGACAATATAACGGTACAAGAGAAGAGTTCTTAGCCGATGTAATAGGTAATGGACAATTAAGTATTGATGATGCTAAACAATATTATTCTGATCTTGATAATGATAATATAAGAGATATAATTGCCAAAATATATAATCTATCTTTGCCGATGGATGATTATTTTACAGGTACGGTTTTCGGCAAATATTATGGTCTGTTGCATAACCTTGATGGTGGTGTTGCACTTGTTGATAAGCTAAAAAGTGATTGTAATGATTTGAAAAACGCATTTAATGATGTCTTTCCTCAAATGGCAGAATGGCATGGTAAATCAGAAGGTACAGCTAAAAATGCATTGGATTGTATCTTAGGACATTTTCAAGTGACGATGGAAAATATTTCTAACAGTTTGGAACCTGCGGTAGCTGCTATAGATACTCTTTCTGGTATTTTGGATTATATGTATCAAGAGAATATTAATTTGCGTGATTATTTAAGAGGGTATCATACCAATATGGGATATCCATTAGAAAATAGGCAGGATAACTGGGATGAGATAAATGATGCATACCAATACCACATTGAAAGAGAACAAGGTTTATTGGATGGTAAGGTAGGTGAAGCAGGAACAGAGATTATAAAGATAGATAATTATCAGAAAGCTATGGGACAATTTGGATCCTTTGTATTGGGGGGCGGTGATAACAGCAGCATTGTAGCTGATATTATTCACAATGGTGGAAATGCAGCTCTTAAGCACCATGATGATATCATTTATGAGTTTGAAAACTTTGTTAAGTTGCCTGTAATTACTAATTTGACGGATTATGAAGTCGGTCAAGTTGTAATGTTTGATGATGCCTATGGAACTAAATATGTTGTCTATGCAACACATTTTGACGGAGATCCTCCTTATTATATAGAAATTATAGCTTGTGATGAAAATGGTGATCCTATACAAGACGCTGTTCCAATTAAAATTTACGATCAAAGAGAAATTGTTCCTGTGGGCGAAGGAAATGAACCTGATAGACAAATCACATCTGATCCTGATGAGCCAACGCCACCTGGTCAAGATGAAGAAGATCCAGACGAACCAACGCCACCTGGTCAAGATGAAAAAGATCCCGATGAGCCAACACCACCTGATCCCGATGAACCAGATCCTGATGAGCCAACGCCACCAGGTCCAGATGAACCGGATCCCGATGAACCAAGACCGGACAGACCATTTATACCTGATACAGGAATCGATGGACTTAATAGGAAGAATGGCTCAAACGGTAACGTTTCTTTGGGTGCTCTTGCTGGACTTGCTTTTGGAGGAGCTGGAATGGGACTTTCTTCGATGATGAAAGATAAAGATAAAGATGAAGAAGAAAGCAAAGAAGAAAATAAACAAGATAAATAGTGTTAAAGTTCTCTATTCAAGAGAACTTTTTACTTGTTGTGTATATGTTAGTATAAAAATAATATTAGTATTAACATTTCCTTTTTTGTGGTAAAATAATAATATAAACTTATTATATAGGAGAATTTTTTATGAAAAATAATAAATTAAAAACTTTACTTTCAATAATATTTATTTTAATAATGGCTGTGTCATTTTCATATTTAGTTATCAATTTTATTAATTCTGATAATGATGATTATTTAGATACTCCCCCTGAAGAAATAGTAACTCCCGATGAAGATAAAGTAGATGTTGAAATAGATAATGATAATGAAGAAGAAAAAGAGTCTATCAAAATAGCACCTGATGTGGATCTTGCTCTTGAAAGGTTAAATCATAATAATAGTGATATAATAGGGCGATTAGAGATACCTAATTTATTAAATGTATTAGTAGTTAAGGGAATGGATAATGAGTATTATTTAAATTACTCAATTGATAAAATAAGAGATCCAAGAGGAAGCGAATTTTTAGATTATCGTTTACAGCCAACAAGCAAACAAATTAATATATATGGTCATAATACTAGAGATAAAAGCATAGATATACCATTCTTAAGATTAGAAAGATTTCTAGATAAAAATTTTTTTGATAATAATCAATACATTGTATTTCAATATGATGGCGGTAAAAATATTTACAAAATTTTAGCCATGAAAGAAATAACCGATGATTATGAGCATATGAATATTGATGTTGACGACGAAAATTTTGTCAGTCATATTAACAGATTAAAAAGTGGTGCTATGTATTCAAGAGATGTTGAATATAGTGCTGATTCTCAAATAATAGTGCTTCAAACTTGTGCTGATCGAGATAATACTTATTATATATTGATTGGTGTTAAAGTTGAGGCTAACTTATAAAAAAAGGTTGCAATTAATATTATTTTGTGCTAGAATTTTAAGCGTTGGTAATCCGATGACTTTATTAGTTATGATTTCCGTAAAAACAAGGAAAGGATGATAATCGTGAATGTAGTTGATAAAATTACACAAAAACAGTTAAATCCAAACGTACCAGAATTTAGAGTTGGAGATACTGTAAAGGTCAATGTTAAAATCATTGAAGGAAACAAAGAAAGAGTTCAAGCCTATGAGGGTGTTGTAACAGCTCGCAAAGGAAGCGGAGTAAGTGAGACTTTCACTGTAAGAAAAGATTCTTATGGTGTTGGAGTAGACAGAATATTCCCAGTACACTCACCAAAAATTGCTAGTATTGAAGTAATGAGACATGGTAAGGTAAGACATGCTAAATTAAATTTCTTGAAGGATAAAGTAGGTCAATACAGAATAAAAGAGAGAGGGCAAAAATAGAGACCTAATCTCTTTTTGTTTTAGTTATGAAAAAAGATAAGACAAAGGAAATCATAAAAATTATATATCCTTATGTAATAATTATAGTAGTAGTTTTACTGATAAAAAATTTTATTGTTGCTCCAATACAAGTAAATGGTGATTCGATGTATGATACTTTATATGATAAAGATATAATGATTTTAAATAAGATTGGCTATAGGTTTAGTAGTATAAAAAGATTCGATATAGTGGTAATAGATTATAATAATAGATTACTTATAAAGAGGGTAATTGGTCTACCTGGTGAGACTGTAAAAATAAAAGATAATAATTTATATATTAATGATGAGCTAGTAGAACAGCCATTTTTGGATAGTTCTGTTGTAACTGGTGATTATCAGTTGGAAGAGAAAATACCAGATGGTTATTATTTCGTTATGGGTGATAATAGAAAAGTATCACTTGATAGTAGGACACTTGGCTTATTTTCAAGAGAAAAAATACAAGGAAAAGCTAGTCTTACCATATTTCCTTTTTCACGATTTGGTATTAAAAAGTAATTCTATTATTAAATATACTTTACACATTAAAGAGTAAAATATTTACAAAATAATGTTGATTTTTTTGTCATAAATTGACTAATTGTCTATTCTCTTTTATAATTTAGATAGTAGGAGGATTTTTTATGAATATATTTGATTTTGAATATGGTTATGGAACAAGTTATGGAATGAATGGGGTTCAAGTTTGGTTATTAATTTCTCTTGTTGTTGCTATCATTGGTGGAGTATTGGGATATTTATTATTTGTAAAACAAAATAAAAAAATCGACAACAAATATTTATCTTGGTTTAGACAATTTTTAGACTACAGGAAAATGCTTATCGAGGATTTATTGAAAGTTTTATATATGATAACTGCAATATATATAACTTTGTCATCATTTGCTTATATCGGATCAGATTTCTTGATGTTTATATTAACTTTAGTTTTGGGAAATTTGATTTGTAGGTTAGCTTTTGAGGGATGCTTAGTAATCATAATGATTTGGAAAAATACCGATCAAATTAATAGAAATCTAAAAAAATAAGTTAGTTAGAAAGAAAAACTATTTTAAATGGGATATTTCTTTAAGTAAAAGCATATGTAACTGAAACTGGTTATATATGTTTTTTTATATAATAACAAATTATAATTTGTTTTTTGGTTCTTAAACATTGAGGGGTGATGAATGAAAATTCATTGCTCTTTTGTTTTTTCTAAAAATATTAGTTAT